>DATHGB010000011.1 GCA_035317825.1 Candidatus Saccharimonadales bacterium
GACTCCATCCGTCAGATAACTAAATCCAAATTGAACTCCCATCACGATTATCATCAAAATAACAAAGTCTGTACTGTAGGCTAGAAATCGATAACCTAATAGGCGCTTCGTAGATATTTTTTGTTTTTTCATATGTCTTCAGTATGGCATAGCTATAATGGTCTGCCTAGCATGCACCTCTGCATATTTTGCTAAACATCACTGCTACCCTAGAGAAATATCAGCTTGCTATCAAAAAGTTTCATGAATCGGTTGTTTTTGATGATAAAAAGTTAGATTCAATAAGGCTTTAAGGCTACGAAGCTATCCCGTTGTTTTCGTGAATCTATCAATAACGCTCTGGGCTACTACGTCAGGTTCTGGCTCAGCATCAATACTAACTCCACCAGCCGACAGTCAGTCTGCTTCCACTCTATGTTTCCAGCTCAGTACCCAATTTCTAACATCGTCTGTACCACCAAATTCATGAGCTTGACGAGTAGATAGCCTGGCAAGAGTCGTTTCATCAGAAACCTGCAATACGGCCGTATGATCAAATATTGCCATCATTTCTTCCGTACGGCTTGTGCCTCCACAATAAAATGCTATTTCAGATTGCTGCTTTGCAATAATCGACTTCAGTTTCTCTAGATCGCATACCCACTCACCGTCAGTATTACGGGCAAGATCTCCGATGTCTTTACCCGGAATTGGCTTTCCAGTCTCTTCATCTACTAATGTGAATAGACCTGGAATACTTTCAATATCGTATGCTTCATAGCCAAGGTCAACCAAAGCTTTACATACGGTAGACTTACCAGAGCCAGAAACGGCGGTGATCAATACTGATTTTTTCATTCTCTAATGGTAGCATCTTTTCGTCAGTTGCCTTGAAATGAAAAAAGCCGTCCAAACGAACGGCACTTTTCATGGTCGAGATGATCATCTACTCCTCAAACTATTGGATTATATAATCACCAGCCCGACCGTGGGTAGAGAATTAGTAAAGGAGTTGTGGCTAAATGATTCCAGTCAACAGCCTAAAGCATATAGTGTAATATTTTAAGATAGCAAACACCCCGCCTAGCACCGTGAGGCACTACGCGGGGTGTGCTCTCGAACAGGTAAGACGGGGTTTAACCTAAAACGTCATGGGAAATCACACGGTGGAGATGCGGTCGTGCGACCAAGACTTCCTCAGGAGGCCTTGAGCGTACGCACCACGATACCGTCGGAGTGGCTCTTCTGAACCTGCACACCGCGGGCGACGTCCACCCACTGGTCACTCAGGTGAACTAGGGTGGCCTCCGCCCAGTGCGTGTTGCAGGAGCAGTTCTCGCACCTGACATGCACCAGAATGTGGTTCGAGTTCGCGCAGCAGAAGTCGTAGCCCTCAGGGCGCTTCATCTGCACCTTGGGCACGGCGTTGTAAGCTGTGCCGTCGATGGTGTTCCAGAACTTGGTGGGCAGGAAGAACCGTCCCGAACCCCAGATGGGCTCCGCGAGCAGCGCCTTGGTAGCTTCCGCCACCTTGATCAGCAACTCGGGGTTGTCAAGCAACTTCTTCACGTCATCGCCGGTCAGACCCGCGTTGTTGAGACGGGTGACGAACTGCGTCATCTGTCCCCACGGGAGGTCGGCGATACGGGTGTTGGAGTTACGGAACTGGTTGAACCTGGTCATAATGACTGGGCTCCTCTCGAGGTTTACCGTTGGCTGGCCGGAGCGGCTGGCCTATAGGTGCGGCATTTTATCTCTAAGTTATTAGAAACAAGATGCCGTACCTATGTGTGATTTTCCATTTGTTAAAGAACATATATTATAATATACTAATATGTGAATAATGTCAATAGATAGGTTAGTCAATATATTAAAATAGTATGTAAAATACATACTATAACATAATAAATTCAATTGGTCGGGGTGAAAGGACTCAAACCTTCGACCTCTCGGTCCCAAACCGAGCGCGCTATCAACTGCGCCACACCCCGATAGGTGTTACTTAGGTGATTATAGACTAAACCGTGTAACATTTCCAGTAGTTTTCTACTGGTGGCTTTTTTAGTTCAAAGGCGCTACCATAAATCTATATGATACAAAAGATTCTTGAACGGGTTTTCCATGTCAGGCGTACTAGCTGGGCAGAGCGACATTTTACGGCAATACTTATAGTTGGAGCGGCTGTGGCTATGCTTGTCAGCTTAGCAATTGGTCTGGCGCAGAGTGTGTGGTTTGACGAAGCGTATTCAATTATGGTTGCTAAGCAGCCTATCGAACAGCTATTGCATTTAACAGCGGTAGATACTCATCCGCCACTTTATTATCTGCTGCTAAAAGGTTGGGCTGGACTATTCGGGTGGAGCGAATTTGCGCTTCGAAGCTTAAGCGTCCTTGCGCTTGGCGGGTCACTAGTTATTGGAGGCTTACTTGTGAAGCGAATGTTTGGCGTACGGACAGCGCTTATAACCCTTCCGTTCATTTTGTTTGCGCCATTTCTCCTCCGATACGGATTCGAGATTCGCATGTACGCGCTCGCATCGCTAATCGGTATTGCAGCCACATATGTGCTCGTGTCGGCAGTCGATGCTAAAACGAAAAGGCAGCTCTGGATTCGTTACGGACTATATGCCGTGCTGGTTGCTATCGGAGTCTATACGTTGTACTACACGGCACTGTTGTGGGTGGCTCATCTAGTGTGGCTAGGTTGGATTACGTACCGTGAAAAGAAGCCGGTCCTTAGAGCTCCTTGGTTATTCGCATTCGCTGGCAGTGTGATCTTGTTCTTGCCGTGGTTACCAACGTTCGTAAGGCAAATAAGTAACGGGGCATTAGCACCAATTTCACAGGCAATGACACTTGAAAACTTGCTGGGAATTATATCATTCAACTTTGTGTATCAGCCGGTTTGGCAGTTGAATGCGCTACTATCCCTTCTGGTGGTATTTGTCATTGGAACGCTTGGTTACGTCACCGTACAAGCGTTTAAGGTTGTGTCAAATGATAAAAAGAAGTACCTTTTGCTGCTGGCATTTTACGTTTTGATTCCCATTATTGTGCTGACGCTCGTATCACTTTTCCGACCGATGTATGTTGAGCGCTATCTAGCGCATATTGCAATTGGCGGGATGCTATTTGTGGGTGTCGCTGTAGCACTTGTAACGAAAAAAACGACGACCGTTACCGTTCAGGCCGCTGCGCTTTTGGTCGTAGTTCTTGTGGTTGGTGTTGCTCATTTGATACAAGTTGGAAACTACAACTTCCAGCGTTTGCAAAAACCTGATGTTGCCCGTGCGGCAGCCCTTTTAGAGCTATGCGAAACAGGTGCTACTATTATGGCTGCCGATCCGTATGTTGCTATTGAACTTGCCTACTACGTTCCAAAAGATTGTGATATTCATTTTTACAGTAAGGATGCAAAACTAGGCGGTGGGTATGCGCTACTTTCCGAAAGTCCCCTCCGTATTAGTGATCCAGCCAGCCAACTTGCAGATAAAAAGACCGTTTACTATGCTTACTACGATCAGCCTAGCCTGGAAATTCCACTGCTTCTCAACCAGACAGGCGATGAAAAGTTTGGTTCTCTTACGGTCGCAACCTTTAGCGCGGAATAAGCTTATTTATGTGGGGGATTTTCAAAAGTCCCCAAGTAAATAGTATACAACCGATACCGAGTAGGGTGTTTAGCCATATGTTATTAAACTGCACGAATAGTAGCTGGCATAGTACGAGCGGTATTGTATGAAGAATATATGCAGTCAGTGACCGCTCTCCAAAGGCAATCAACAACCAGCCAAGCCAGCGTTTTAGGAATGGCAATATCAGCTGAAAAAGACTAAGCAGCCCGATAAACCAAATGAATGATGTCAGTATGGTGGCGAGCGTGATGGGATCACGTCCGAATAATGAGCTCTCGTATTCGCCTGGTGACATCGGAAGAACTACTAATGCAGCTGCAAGAACTGTTACGGCCATCAGCCCTATAGTTCCGAAGCGAATGACCTGCTGCTGCTTTTTAGCCAGGCTGTAATATTTGGCAAAGATCGAATCAAGGTAAAATCCGGCGATTGCAGGCAGGAAGAAGAGAAGTTGCCACTGCATCCATTCAATAGAGTTGACGACGCCTAGAATCCACATGGCAGCTGAAATGCAGGCTACTATCCATGCTTTCTTGCGGCGCAAAAGCCAAATCGCAAGGGGCGAAAGAATGAGGAAGATGGCGTAAAGATACAAGAAGTGTGTGAGTGTGTGAACGTAATCGAACCGGAGCGCACTCATGACTAGTTCATTCCAGTGCCCGATAGGAATAGGAATATATGCCATGTCTCCCTTAAAATTAAGTGCCCACGAAGCTGCAACTAACGCAACGGTAGTGATAAGCATCCAAATATAAAGGAGTAGGCCGCGTTTGATGAGCTTCTGGCTGACCTCTAATAGGGGTTTGTTACGGTTCTTGTATCCTCTGACATACCCCACTAATAACCCAGAGATAATGACAAAACCTTCGGCCGCGGATGCCCATAGTTCCCCGCGTCCGCTCACGACTTCAAATAAACTTGGCCAGCGCCATAAATGATCAACGATAATCACTATAATAAAAAAACCGCGGAGGTAGTCGAGAGCCAGTATACGGGAAGGGGCTGTCTTTAACAGGCTGGATTTAGCAATCATTGTATCTAGTATATCAAAGCATTCGTGAAGGTTTCCTGAAAAGGTATACTAAATATATGACGATAAACACCACTCCCTATCCAGCACCAGAATTCTCACTTAAAGATGACGAAGGTGCTATGCATAACCTCACTGATTACAAAGGGAAGTGGTTGGTGCTCTATTTCTATCCTAAGGATGATACTCCTGGCTGTACGGTCGAGGCCTGTAGTCTTCGTGATGCACGCGATGACATTACCGCGCTTGATGCCGAGGTAGTTGGCGTTAGCAGCGACGATGCTACGAGCCACGAAAAGTTTAAAGCTAGACACACATTAAACTTTACGCTTTTAAGTGATCCTGACCGAACGGCAATGAATGCTTACGGCGCATGGGGTAAAAAGATGTTTGGTAAAGAAGGAATTCTTCGCAAGACATTTATTATTGATCCCAAAGGGATGGTTGTAAAAGTCTACGGACGAGTAACACCGCTTGGCCACGGCGAGCAGGTGGTTGAAGCGTTAAAATCTTTGCAAAAATAAATACACTTATCTTTATATAATAAACCTGATAAAATGCTGATATAAACCATATCTTAAGGGGGAACAATGGAAGCAGCAAATCAGCGCGGAGGAAAAAGTTTTCTAGTTACGTGGATTCTTAGCATTTTAGTAGGTGTATTTGGGGTTGATCGTTTCTATCTGGGCAAAGTGGGCACGGGGCTTTTAAAGTTATTTACGTTTGGCGGGCTTGGCATTTGGTGGTTCGTTGACCTGATCATTTTATTATGCGACGGAACACGGGACAAACAAGGTAATAAGTTAGCGGATTATGAAAAGAATAAGGTACTTGCAATCATACTTACTGTCGTCGTCCTTGCACTTAGTGGAGTATACGGCGCAACTCAGCGCGGGACTACTACGGTAATTGACAATACTAATACAAGCACAACTCCAGCTACGGATGAATCTTCAAGTGATGCTCCAAAAAGTGATGCCAAATGGGATGTCGAGGCTTCGTATGCCAAAATTGAAAATGGTATGACTAAAGCTCAAGTTGAAGACGCAACAGGTAAGAAAGCAGAAAATTGTACAGAAAGCCAAATCGAAGGGTACGGCAAGACCGAATCTTGTTCTTACGGTAATGTATTTACGGACAAAGCCTCGATAATGGTAATCTTCACGCAAGACGTCGTTAGTAGCAAAACGAAATCAACCTACTAATATTTTTCTAGATTTAGATAAAATCGCGCCTCGTAATGGGGCGTGTTTTTGTTTAACGGGGACGTTTTAGCGCAGCTTCCCTAGCCAGATCTGCAAAACGATCATCAATAACGGTTGGAATAAATTCACCATACTTTTTGATAATTGCTTTTTCAACGAGGAAATCTGCAAGATGAGGGTTTTTGGGCAAAAGTGACCCATGCAGATAGCTAGCCACGACATTTCGATAGCGTGCGCCCTCGGTGTCATCCTGTCCATTGTTACCCGCGCCTTTTATAACGTGACCAAGTGGCTGGACGCCCTGGCCAAGAAAAGTAAGTCCGCTATGGTTTTCATACCCGATAATTTCACCAAATTCACTACTTTTTGTCGTAATGTTCCCTATGAGCCGCTCTGGTCCGGCGTGCGTCTCAATATCTAAAAGGCCAATTCCTTCAATAGTGTGTCCATCGCTCGCCTTAAAGAATTTACCGAATAACTGGTATAGTCCGCAAATCATAAGCATGGGGACATCGTCGTTTGCTAGATCATGAAGCTTTGTACTGATTGAGAGTAAGTCCGTCTGGATATTATCTTGTCCCGAATCTTGACCGCCACCGCCAATAACTAAGTCGACATTATCAGGGAATTTGTCCCCTTGGTTGTATTCAAGCAGATTCACCGTATACCCATGCCATTCAAGACGTCGTTTTAGTACCAGGACATTTCCCCAGTCGCCATAAATATTCATGTCATGAGGATATAACTGCAAAATCGTAATCTGTTTTTCGTTCATGAAATAACCTCAACTTCTGTCATCTTGCTTAGCTCCCGCCGAAGGGCGAGCATAGAGGTGTAGGTACAGAAAATCCGTTTAGGGCTGTCAGCATTCGACGTAATAAAGTGACGAAGTGCTTCCGTGAGATCCGGCTCGACATGAGATATCAGTACTTCGTCGTATTGCAATCGAAGAGCCATATCGTATGCACGCATTCCGGTCACCTCGGCGACGCCGGCTTCTTTTAGACTGTCAAATTCAACATCCCAGAGCCATGACATGTCCCGTCCGTCGGCATAATTATCGTTAATAGCGATCATTGTGGCGTAGCCTTCGGGCTTGAACGACGAGAGACTTAGACGAAACCCACTCGGGTTTTTAACAAGCACTAATTCTAACGGCTGGCCGCCAATGACGACTGTTTCACCGCGTCCAAAAGCGGGGGTGATTTCTGCGAGCGCTGCAACGAGCTTTTCTTTGTCCATTGTTTCGCCGACAATTACCCCTGCAAGAGCAAGTGCGGCCGCTGCATTGTAAACGTTATAAATACCCTGTAGTTTGAGCGCTGTCGAAACGGAATGCCCGTCCATGGTAAAACTCGCGACGCCTTCTTTTAGCGATTCAAGAACGACGCCAGCCTGGAGCGTTTGACGTTTGCCCGTCTGTGCGGATTTACCACGCATTTCGTCGTCATTTGGAAAAAGATGGGCAAGTTTTGGGGATAGGCCAAAGTAATTAATCTTTTGATACGTAAGAACACCTGCAATTGCCGCTACCCGGGGATCTTCGCGGTTCAGCACCACCGTTTCAGTCGTGCTTTTAGCAATAATGGCGAGCATTTTAGCGGTTGCATCAATTTCGCCAAAACGATCTAGTTGGTCGCGCATAACGTTCAAAAGCAGACTGTAGCGAGGTGGGACATTTTTAACGAATGACACGGCATGTGCTTCGTCTAGTTCCAGAATGGCAATATCGGCGTCAATGACCCCTTTATTATCGACTTCGCCTAGAAGTGCTGCGGCAACACCACGAGTAAAGTTACTACCTGTGCGATTGGTAAAAACCTTTAGGCCCTGGCTTTCCAGTAATTCAACGACCATTTTCGTCGTGGTAGTTTTGCCGTTAGTGCCGCTAATAACCACAACCCCTTGTGGCAACGTGGAAAGCGTACGTTTAATAAAATCAGGATCAATCTTTTCGACAAACAGGCCGGGAAGGGCAGATCCGCCTCCGCGTAGACGAGTAATATAGCGGACAGCTTTGCCGAGCAGCGTCACATATGGTTTTGACATACATCTATTATAGCGTAACCGAAGGGTGTGCGTTACAATAAGATTATGTTTATAGTGGGGATTCTTTCATGGTGGTACGGCCCGGGGTGGCGCGAGCGTATTTCGATTATGCGTGAACATGTCGATTCAACTATGGATTTCTTTTCGATCGGACTTTTACTCAAAACACTATTCTCACCCTTTCGTCAGATTTCTGCTGGTAAAGTGAACGGGCCGCTAGCCGTACAGATGCGAGCGTTCTTTGACGGCCTTATTTCACGTATGATCGGCGGGATGATCCGCTCCTTCATGGTAATCATAGGTATCTGTGCCATTATCCTAACGGGACTTATCGGGTGTATTGGTTTGATTCTCTGGGCGTTCGTGCCGCTTCTGCCGATATTCGGCATCATATTGTGGTTGTCAGGATGGATGCCGTGGATACGGTAACATTTCAATACAGCAGCCCAAGAGCGCAAAAAGCGCGTATCGGCCATGCTCTTAGTGGAATTTGGCAGCAACTTCTACCTGTTTTTGTCGTTCTTTTGCTCATTTCAGGAGTCGCGCTTCTTGCCATTGGGATAGCGATTGGATGGCTGCTGGTCGGACTTGCGGCGCTTCCGTTTATTATTAGGGTTTGGTATACGCATGAATTAAAAGAACTGCCAGTCAAAAGTAAAGATCCAAAAACAATTGACGATCTTTTAGCGGGCGATGTTTTAGGCCAACTTCCGAATAATCCTACTCCTCATGACATTGCGCTTGCCGTCGGTCGAGTATCGGGCGGGCAGTTCTTTGGAGCAAGATTTGGTATTGGGGCTGGACTCTTGCAAAATATTGCGTCGAACGAGGTCAGCCAAACTGCAGCCGTATGGCAAGCTGCAATGCTCGTAAAAGAACAAACGGAAGCAAAGCAAATTTCAGGAAGCGTTCTTGTCGTTGCCCTTGTGCGATCCTTTCCGGATTACGAAGGGCTACTTGCTCGTCTGCAATTGGACGAGGATGATTTACTGCATGGCGTCCACTGGCAGCAGCATATCCATGATTTGTTTGCAAAACACTCAAGTCCTAAACGGACTGGCGGTCTTGCGCGTGACTGGTCATTCGGGTATATCCCCCTCCTGACGCGTTTTGGCCAAAATATTAGCGATCAAATTGCACGAGGCGGGCTTCTTTCGGTTGAGCTAGAGGCGCACACGCAGGCGCTTGACCAGCTTATTAATACATTTGGTAATGCTGGCCGACAAAATGTCGCCCTTGTAGGGCCTGCAGGCGTCGGTAAGACGACGCTTATCCATGCATTTGCCGAACGGCTTTTGGACGCAACAATGAAATTACCTGAAAGCCTTAAATTTCGTCAAGTCTTTATCCTCGATGCGTCCAGCCTGATTTCGGCGGCTCCAGGTCGTGGCGAGCTAGAGAATCTTATTATGCAGGTGCTGGGTGAGGCCTATAACGCTAAAAACATCATTATCTGCCTTGATAACGCGCAGTTGTTTTTCGAAGAAGGAGTTGGCTCGGTCGACCTTAGCAATGTCCTATTGCCTATTCTTGAAGCAGGACGCCTTCGTATGATCTTAACCATGGATGAACAGCGATTCCTGCAAATTGGCCAGCGTAATCCGGCACTCGTAAATGCGCTTAACCGTATCAGTATTAGCGCGGCAAACGAACAAGAAACACTTGCGGTAATGCAAGATCAGCTGATTATGACTGAATTCCAGCGTAAGGTAACCTATATGTATCAGGCGCTTGAAGAGGCCTATCGTTTAAGCGAACGCTACGTACATGACCTCGCAATGCCAGGCAGAGCTATCAAATTAATGGAATCGGCTGCGGGATATAGCGAAGACGGGCTGGTGACGGCCGCATCAGTTCAAAAAACGATCGAACAAACGATGGATATCAAAGTTGGCGTCGCAAGCGGTGAGGATGAACGTGATAAACTCCTTCACCTTGAAGATTTAATCCACAAACGAATGATCAACCAGACCAGGGCTGTGGGCGTGGTGAGTGATGCGCTTCGTAGGGCGAGGGCAGGGGTACGCAATCAAAATCGCCCAATCGGTACGTTCTTATTCTTAGGTCCGACCGGTGTTGGTAAAACAGAGTTAGCCAAAGCGCTAGCTGACGTGTACTTTGGCGGCGAAGCCCGCATGATACGGCTTGATCTTAACGAATATGTACGGCCAGAAGATGTCACGCGCCTTATTGCGGATGGTGCGGATGACCCAACCAGTCTTACCGCCCAGGCAATGAAGCAACCTTTTAGTGTCGTGCTGCTTGATGAAATTGAAAAAGCTCACCCGAATGTGTTAACGACACTTCTACAGCTGTTGGACGAAGGAATTCTGCGCGATATCAAAAACCGCGAGATTAGTTTTCGCGATACGATCGTCATCGCGACATCTAACGCAGGAGCCGATAGAATCCGCGAATATATCGAACGCGGTTACCAGCTGGAACAATTCGAAAGCCAGTTTATTGACGAACTAATCAGTAGTAATCAATTCAGACCTGAATTCTTGAACCGTTTTGACGAAATCGTTACCTTCCGTCCGCTTGGCAAAGAAGAATTATTGCAAGTGATCGATCTGATATTGGCTGGTATCAACAAGACCTTAGCTTTGCAAAAAGTGAAGGTAGCTGTTGCCCAGGACGCAAAACTATTCCTTGTAGATAAAGGATATGACCCTCGCCTGGGCGCTCGCCCAATGCGCCGTGTCGTTCAACGTGCAGTCGAAAACACCGTGGCCAAACAAATGCTTTCTGGGAATGTTGCCCCAGGCAGCACAGTCGAAATTAGCCTTGAGCAAGTTCAGCAAGTATTAGGAAGTGAACTGCAGGCGAATAAGATTGTCGCTGATAGTAGACCGCCAGAATCTCCTATTCCGACGGCGTAGGCCTTCACAATGCATATCTTGATATAATGATGACCATGCATCTCCCTACCTTTCAAGAAATAGAATCTCTTCATGAAAAGTATGCGCCTAGTGAGAAAGTATTTGACCTGATCTTTACTCACTGTAAGATAGTCGCGGATATAGCCGATCAGCTAATTGCGACAAATAACATTGTCATTGATGCAGATTTAGTAAGAGTCGGCTGTTTGCTGCACGACATTGGGGTTCACCCTATTCTTGACGAAGAAGGCAGGAGACGCGACGGCCTACATTTCATTACGCATGGAAATCGCGGCGAAGCAATTTTAAAAGCCGAAGGTTTTCCGGAAGTAATTCGGCGGTTTGCATCCCACCATACGGGTGTTGGGCTAACAAAAGCCGACATTATAGAGCAGAATTTCCCTTTGCCACAGCAAGATTACTTAGCTGAAACCAAAGAAGAGCGGCTTGTTATGTATGCGGACAAATTTCATTCAAAAATGCCCTCACCACCGCATTTTAACTCATACGAACAGTACAAAGAATTTATTAGGCAATTCGGTGAACATAAAACAGTCCAGTTTGAAAAAATGGGGCAAGAGTTCGGCATTCCGAATTTGTTACCCCTTAGTGAAACGTATGGCCATCCAATAGGAGCGTAAATGCTCTTACGCGTCGTGTAGAACAGAAAGAATATTGCCAGACGGGTCTTTGAACCAGGCAATATCTGGTCCCATATTCTGCGAAATACCTCGGGCGATACCCTTTTCGTCGGTCATGCCTTCGTATTTTTCAAAAGTAACACCTTTAGCAACAAGATCATCAACCGCTTTGTCAGTATCCTCGACAGGGAAGTTGAGTACCGTATAGGTTGCTGGTGTGTGGTCCTCCTTGGGGTAAATAAGGACTTCACCACCTGTTGCAAGATGAAGTGTCAACATATCCATTGGCGCCGGCTCTTGCTCGACGTTCAGACCTAGCACGTTACCATAAAATTCTTTTGCAGCAGCTAGATCGTTAACCGAAAAACCGCTGAATGCTGGTGTGTCTTTGAACATATTTCCTCCTTGATTATATCTTTATTGTACTCCTTTCGAGCGCCCTTATCACGCTTACGTTCTATCATAATATTGACAAATAAGCACTAATATGATAATATGAAAGATGAGAGTAATATTTGAGAGGTGTTTATGAACATTGTATTTAAGAGTTTTATCGCGTTAGCCGCTTTAACAGGAGTGCTTACATTTGTAGCTCCATCGGCAAACGCAACCAATACGTCAACATGTGTTGATGGTAGCGTACGAAGTAACCTCGTGGTTACCTGGAAAAGTAATAGTAATGTGACCGTAGCTACGGCAAATAACAAGCCGCTTTGTAACGACGTAACATTGTTCTTTTCGTCATATACGATGCCTGACAACTATAACGGTCAGCCATTCACGCATAACCCAACCGCATCACCACAAACAATTTTTGGTAACGCAACTGCCGTTTTGAAAAAAGGTGAAGCTAAAGCAACTACTATGGCAATTGAACTACCCGAAAGCTGTAAAAACATCCAGGTAGACGTTTATTATGCGCCGAAGATCGAAACCGTTGGTTCAAATGGCCACGGTAACCAATATATTAGTGGCAAGATCATCAAAAAGGCTCAGAACGAATGTACGCCTGTGACCCCACCTGTAACTCCAGAAGTTCCAACTCCTGAAGCTCAGACTCCGGAAACTCCAGCTCCTGTTGTGGTTCTTCCCGAAGAAGTACCAGCAGAATTGCCACACACTGGCTCTAGCCTAGCTGGTACAATGACCATCGGTACTGTTTTGTCTACGGCAACGTATGCTGGACTTTACTTCCGAAACAAACGTCGTTCATAATTAATTAAAACGATATAAAATAAGCCGCGAGATGCGGCTTATTTTATATGAGTTCGTCTTTTTTATTGTTGAGGAATATCGTCCACTGCCTGATAAGTTTTAGAACTGTCTTTAGTGGTAGCTCTACGACGATATCAAGAATTTGGGCAATAATATTCATTCGTGCGAATCGGTATGAGATCCTTTGGCCGACAAAAATAAATGGCGAGTACAAGAAGTCACGTATGAGAGCGATGATACCTTGGTTGGTGTTGACGATTTCTAGCTCCTTAATCTGAACGGTCAAACGATATCCCAAAAAGCTTGCTGTTGAAAGAAAGACAAAGAAAATAACGCCTTGGACGATATTAAACTCAAGTGCTGCAAGCCTTGATGCTACCAGGTAAAATGCGGCCAAAAACATGATGAC
Source organism: Candidatus Saccharimonadales bacterium (assembly GCA_035317825.1). Taxonomy (NCBI): domain Bacteria; phylum Candidatus Saccharimonadota; class Candidatus Saccharimonadia; order Saccharimonadales (SeqCode); species Saccharimonadales bacterium (SeqCode). The sequence continues at coordinate 13,046 of DATHGB010000011.1, forward strand.
ATACACGGTATTGAAAACATAGTTCCTGCCCTGTGATGAGGCGTATCGGATTGGTGCCTGTACGGTATTTGATTCGTAGACCATCGTTTTAGCGTAGTCGAGGATCGCTGCTTTATTAACGTCGGACGGATGTTTGAATGTTAGTGCAGTAATCGCAATAAAGAGCGGTGGAAAAAGAAGGTTAATGATGAGCGGAAGAATAACAATAGACCCCGTAACAATAATGTCATATGGAATTTCAATAACTAGGCCGATGAGTGCTTTGGTGATCAGTAGGAAAAAGATACTCTTTATAACACCAGCTTTAATAGTTCTTTTGACCTGCTTGTAATCCTCGTCAACTTGAAAGTCAATCATGTTGAGTGTCTTTGACTCATTTTTGATATCAATACTGCTGAGGCTGCTTGGGGTGGTAAAGAATGTAGAACGAAGGATACGAAGTGGCGCGCCATTTTTACTAACTAGCCTTGAAACCCGTGCAGTTGTTTTTAGTTCGGCGAGTGCGTCATACTTCTTATTAAATTCTATGAACTCTGGAATGTTAGACGTTGATATCGAATATAGATCAAGAAGCGCATTACGAATATTCGCATCGTCAGATTTTAACAATGCTTTATGAAGGCTGATATAAAGTAGCATTTGATAGTCGGCTTTTTCAACCGACTCATCATCAACGATATTGTCACCAATATCAATCAATTTTACAAAATGTGCATGCGCTAAATGTGCAAATGATAATATTCGGATCGGATTATTGAATAATTGTTCCGATTTAACCGATAGTAGGTCTAATACCCATTTCTGGGCTGTTTCGTTTGGTATCTTGTATTCATTTTTTAGCGTCCAGTAGGCAGCATATAGTTCTTGAATAAGTTTATCTAGCTCTTCGGCGGTTGACGTAGGTATGCTGTTGTTTTTAAGATATTCGGCTTGGGTTAGTTCAATAACAAGTTCGTGTCCAAGTCGTGTAGGCAATTTATTAACGCCAAAAGGTAGGTTTCGCTTATAAAAACGTAAGATAGCTCGTTGGAACAAAAGGTGATCTTGTATGTTTTCGGATGCATTGCGTAGCTGCTCGTAGGCAAATAATAGCGTATTTCCTACGTTTGGAACATGAATAGTAGGAGTGTGCGCGGCATCCTCCTGATGCTGATCGTATTGCTTGATGTTGCTGGTCGCTTGTTCAAGCATCACCCCTAGATCAGTTAATTTCTGGCTGTTCATAACTAGCTTATTATACACCTATCAGACAAGTTATTCTTAGAGATAAGGCTAATACCCAAGCTCAAGGTATTGTTTGTCGCCTAAAATTGATTCTTCAATGGCATGACGAAAGTCATCAATGATGTCATCCGGTAGATTGTGGATATCAACCCAGACTAATTCGCTGCACTTTTCCGGTTCGGCATTTTGAAAGTCGTATTCTTTATCTTTTATGATAAATTCGCAGGCAAAATATTCATAAGGATCATCGTTACGGGCATAGGCGCATAAAAACTCTAGATCATCTGGCTTTACGTCAACACCTAACTCCTCTTTGATTTCCCGAAGTATAGCGACAGAAGGCGTTTCACCTTTTTCGACATGGCCACCAGGAGCACAAAGCCAGCCGTCTTTCCACCCAGTATTAATTCGTCGTCCTAAAAGGACTTTTGAATCCTTTATGATAAAAACGTTCGTAGATGGTTTTATGAGATGAGTCATAGATCAGAAGGCGAATTAGCAATTGCTACGTAATCAGTCCATCGATGAGCCTCTGTACCCAGACGAGTGTCGTCCATTCCCATGCCAACAAACCATTCTTCCGACTTGACACTAATGCAATAAAAGTCAGCATCAAATCCGCGTGGTTTTTCAAGTTCACGCTGGACTAGGACGGCAAGATACACCTCGCTCGCACCTTTGTTTTCTAGATGTTTTTTGGTAAATAAATATGTGCCACCTTTATCGATCAGGTCGTCCAGAATGATAATAGTACGATCAGTCGTGGTAGATTTATGACTTAGATCCATAACGATTCTTGGTTCAGATGCTATTTGACTATTGCCATAGCGACTGACGGTTATGTAGTCAAGCTCTGGATTAAAGTAAGGATCTTGGCGTGCGATAGCAAACATCAGCTGGGTAGCAAACGGCATGCCTCCTCGGAGTAGGCACACGAAAAGCGGATCTTTATCTTTGAACTCACGAATGATTGTAGTGGCAAGTTCATCAATCTTATCATAGACTTCTTGTGGTGAGGCTACTATCTCTTTATATAAAGCAGGTTGGTCTTGGGTGTGATTTGACATTGGTACTATTGTACACGTTTATGGCAAGAGATATAGAGGGTGCACCTATGATATTATGACATCATGTTAGAACACAGCAAAAACCCAACATTTTTACTTAATAAAATAGCTATGGAATTTCCTGACCTTCCTTGGGGCGCATATAGATATATAGATGAAGGTTGGGATCACGAAGTTATTATTCTGGATGAGAAAATAGTTTTCCGTTTTCCGACTGACAAGGAATATACCGATATGCTGAAAGACGAAATAAAGATTTTAAAAGCTATTTCGCCAAATGTCAGCATCACTATTCCAAAATATACGTATATATCGAAGAATGGTGATTTTGCAGGGTATGATATTGTTCCGGGTGAATCAATCACGAAAACTTACTTTGACCAACTTGAACCAACTGAACGCACAAGTATTATTAAACAACTTGCAGATTTCCTCTCGACGATACACACACTTGATGTAAAGAAAGGGGATCTAAAGTTAGTGAATCCATCATTTCTTCCGGCTGATCAGGCCGAAATAAGGCAGCAAATGCCCCAGTTGCAAAAAATGCTAGATGGTGAAGATTATATAGTAGTGCAAAAGACTCTATCTGAGATCGATACCCTATTACAACAGTCACTCCCTAGTACATTTATTCATAATGACATTTATGACCGTCATTTGTTTTGGGATCAACACGACCAACGGGTAGGGTTAATAGATTTTAGTGATATGTCTATGGGTGATCCAGCGGCCGATTTTGGGCAGCTGTATGAATATGGCATAGATTTTATACATGAACTCTATAGGTACTATACAGGGCCAAAAGACGACACATTTTTAGATAGAGCGTGGTCATACCAAAAATGGACGGGCGTATATATGATGACAGACTACTTTGAAAATCATAAAACGTCGTTTGAGGTGGCACGCGAAACGTTTGACCGCGTTAAGGACAATATACCAAAGTAATTACCAGCCCACTTCAGAGAATCGCTTCCCTGATTTATAGGACATGATCACATCACGCACAAAAGGTATCATATTTTCAGGTAAATTGTCTAGAGAGAACCATTTTACCTCGTCACATTTGTCGGGCTCGTTCACTTTTGGTTCACCCTTCCATTCGCGCGCTACAAAAAAGGAATCAATATATTCATGCATTGTTTCCGGGTGCATACGGTGCATGACATGGACAAATTCTAGATCTTTTGGCCGAACAGTAACGTCAACTTCTTCTTTCGCTTCACGCGCTGCGGCGACGGTCAAAGATTCGTTACCATCAATATGACCCGAAGGTACCGTATAACTTCCGTCTGCCCAGCCGGTGTTAAATCGACGAATCAACAAAATGGAGTCGTCTTTAATAAGAAAAAGGAGTACTGCTGCGTATGGTTTAAATCGATCACTCATGAATTAACTATAACAAAAATTTACTTGTCGTTGTTTGGCATTAGGAGTCGTTTATCAAACCTGCCACGTTTGGCGCGTTTCTCAGCTTGGACAGGAAGATTAGTATCGGTGTGTTGATGTTTCATAATTTTACTCCTTTTTAAACTTTCCAAACTCATAATTAAATTTATTTACGTCAGTAATGACGCCATGTTTAATAGTTTCTACGTACCATTTATGCCATGTGATACCTAGTTTTATTCTGCCTGTTTTGTTAAGTCGTCTGGCGGATCCTCTGACGAGTGTACCAAATAGCATATAGTATCTTGCACCATTTTTATGTGCTCGCAGGCCATATTCTATATCTTCGGCTATGATGGCTTTTTCATTAAAGCCGCCCATATGGTTGTGAACTTGTTTGGTCGTGATGATGCACATACCCGTAAGGATCGGATTCTTATAACGTACAACGACAAAATAAAGAGTAGAAAGTATAAATAGAAATATATCCACAAACTTCCAGTCGTAAGGAAAGAGTGCTGGTATGGCAATGAAATTATCTTTGGTTTGAAAATGTCTTTCTAATTTTAACAATGTCTTTTTAGGAAGCTCCATATCACCATCTAAAAAAATAAGGCTGTCGTATTTGGCTTTTTTAGCGCCGTAGTTCCGCTGTTTGGAAATACCTGTGTCGCATTGATATATAGACAGGGTGGGGAGTATTTTTTGATATTCTTTAACAACTTCTGCGGTTTTGTCAGTAGAATGACCGTCAATCACGAGTACTTCATAGATACCTTTAAAATCCTGATTTACAAACGACCGTAGCAAACGAGGTAGGTAATGTTCTTCGTTGAGCGTTGGAATAATGATAGAAATTGGTTTCATAATTGTGACTAATATAACAATATACTGTCAACGAGTCGAATTAACGAGTAATATACAGACCGTACCCATTACTTTATCGGGTCGACGAATCATTGATGTTAACGCAGAGCACTCTTCAACTGATGGATGCAAACGTGCAAAAAGATCAAGCCATTCTTGGTGGGTGAAGCGAGTAATATGGGTAGGGTCTTGTTCGTAAGGTTTGAAAATAAATTCTCCTGTTTCATCTACGGTAGGGATGATAATGAGCAGCTTTCGTGCGACCCGCAAAAGTTCACGACTCAGGTCTGGAATTTCGGCTATAGGTACATGTTCAAGGACATCTTTTGCAACAGCCAAGTCGAAAGAACTATTTTCTAAATTGCTAAGGGTGTTGCTATTAAGAACTTCGACATACGGTCTTGCTTCTGGCACTGCATTGGCAATTGCCCATTCCGAAGGGTCCAATCCTTTTATCCTAAACCCCAAGTTATTGAAAGCAGCAGTCATGCCTCCTTGCGCACAGGCAAAATCAAGCACCGCAGCACCAGGCGTGATATCGGCAGCTTCGGCCATTGCCTGGGCTCGAGAGGGCGTCTGGTTAGGGTTAAAACTAAACGTTGTTTGCGGTGTTCCATCTGGATTAAGGTAATAGGACTCATTGTAATAAGCTTGGTTGACTATATTCGGTCCAGTAGATAATTTGGTCATAACTAGAAAAACTTCAAAATAAAACTAACACAGTCCAGACGAAAGGCTTTTACTATTGTTGTGATATTAACAAAAGGAAGATGGGTTTACAAGTTTTATTGGATCTGTCGCCATTTTATTAAATCCTCCTGAGCTTTTACCTGCCAATCCCATGCTAGCTCATCGGCTGTCGGTAAATTATCGAATGTACGCCAAACAGGATCTCCGCCGCTCATATCATCACCTGGCGTAATATCGCCACCTCGATACTCTGCAATAAATGTTATACAAAGCACGGGCTTGTGAATATTTGCATAATCTACCGCATACGATCCGAGATGGTCAATAAGGACAACATCGATTCCAAATTCTTCCCGAACTTCTCGAAGTGCAGCATCTTCGGCAGTCTCCCCGATATTAATAAAGCCACCAGCTGTATTTAAACCACCTTTGTTTGGCTCTATACTTCGGTATCCAAATAAGACTTTATTGTCATGAAGAATATATATGACCGCTGCTGGTGCTGGATCAAGGAAATTCTCGTGACCATTCTCGCATATAAAAAGATTATCTCTTTTTTGCATGGTAAGTTTGCCGCATTCTGTGCAATATCGGTCCATTGCTCTAATATACCATGTTGCTATTGACTCGACATGGTAGCAAATTCTTGGACGAGGTATCTTTATTGATGATTACGGTCTTTGAATATTTTCGAAACAGAACCATGGATCGCGATTTCAATAAGTGCCTCAGCAATAAGCGGTGCGCTTGAGAGCACATGTAATTTATCGCCAAGCGCTTCTCGCGCATCATCAAGCGGAACAGTGTCAGTAACGATTATTTCATCAATCGGTGCATCTTTTAGGCGATCTAGTGCGGGGTACGAAAATAAACCATGAGTTGCCGCTACGATAATACGCTTGGCACCCGATTTTTTTAGTGCTTCCGCTGCGGATACGAGTGTTCCTGCGGTATCGATCATATCGTCAACCAGTAGGCTGGTTCGTCCGTCTACACCATCTATACGGCTGGGACGGGTTATCTTGCTTGAATCGTGTCGATCTCTTGATTTTGGCATATGCACGACGTCAACTTCAAGCACCTCAGCATAATCTTCTGCGACTTTTGCCCTGCCTCCGTCTGGCGAGACAATGACGTATTCTTCGTTATTAGTCCCCACCTCTGACTTTAATGCAGCCTGTATGAGACCTTCTGCGGTAAGGTGATCAAACGGTCCGTTAAACGTTGCCTGTGTCTGTGGAGAGTGCATGTCTATGCTCACAAGTCGGTCAGCTCCAGCGCTTTGCAGCATCCTAATGACAGCCGCTGCAGATATAGGTTCACGTCCTCGGGCCTTTCTGTCTTGTCTTGAATAGGCCAGATAGGGCGCAACAACTGTTATGTCGGAAGCTGATGCGCGCTTTGCGGCATCGACCATTAAGACGAGCTCCATTAACGAGTCGTTTACGGAACGTCCGTCCATCGCTGCGAGGGTCTGAATGGCAAAGACATGATCACCTCGGACAGACTCCTCGTATCGTATATATAGTTCTGAATTAGGAAATCGTTTTCCTTCAACGGGCCCCAATTTAAGATTCATAAACTCTGCTATTTCGCTGGCTAATTCAGGGTGGGTGCTACCGCTTGCAATATATATATGGTTGCGTTGGTCGGGGCTTAGTTCGGGGTGTGCCATAAGTGTCTTGGTTTTCCGGAGATTATCTCCCTAGTCCTTAATGTAAGCCCGTCCGCTTGCTATCTAGGACTAACTATACATCCAGGAGACGAGAAACACAAAAACTCAGCTTTTAAAAGTCTGAACAAGTGCTACGAACTCATGTTTTAACGAATTTGTATCATTGCTAATCGAGGCTATGAAACCATTTTCCCGGGGGGCTGCAATGTCACGCACGATCTGAAACAAGAGTATGAATTTAGGCGTCTGAGCCGTTTCGGAAAGTCGCTGTAGTTTATCGACAAATGCTTTGGTTTGCTTTTTTTGAAGATGAGATAGGGATGGTCGAACGGATCTAATAATGAGTTTAACAATAACTAATACTCCAACGACTACCGAAACCACGATAATCAAGATGGCAACAAGCAGCCACCACCAGTCGCTGAATGTCGTAAGCCAGATACTTAGCCCCAAAAGGCCGGCCGAAATGATACCTGCAACTATCGCGACAATAAGATATACTCTATTTGCGAATTCGGCACCGATTGATCGTATTGCGAGTATTGATGGTTTCATAATCCCTACGATTCACTCTCTAGATAATATTTAGTAATAAACTTTGCCAGTGGCGCACCGAGTGTTTCACGCCATGAAGCAGCCTGTTCTTCCGGTGAAAGTTCTGTGATGTATTTACTACTTTGAGGGTCAATCTGTATTGATTCTAGTGGATAGCCAGGAAGTGTATTCGAATCTGGCGTGCCGACAAATTTACGATGAGTCTGCGATACAAAAGCATCTGATGTGCCATCGGGGCGACCTAATGCAAAACTGAATTCCCAATAACCGTCCAGACTACCCCCATGATCATTAATAAGATTTGTGTAATACGTAATCAGTTCATCATCAGTAGCTGAAGTATTACGTGGAATACGACGTACATATAACCCAGGCTGTAATGTTTTATCAAGGTCATTGAAATATAAGGCAGCGTCCATTGAAAGAACTGTCTTTTTGGTGGCCTGGGCATATTCAACGGCTTTTTTGCGTGCGTTCTCTTCTGGTGTCGCACCATCTTCTTCGACATCGACTTGAATGTCGCCCAGTCCTACGACATGGATATTAGTACCACGCAGAGCATCTTGCACTTGTGCAATTTTAGACGGGTTTCGAGTACCATATATTAATTCATGTGACATTACAGTAAGTATAGCAAATTATAACTGCCCAAACTCAACGAGGCTTTTATCGTAGAACTGGTGCTAAGGTATTACTTAACAACTTTGCGTGCTTGCCATAGAAGAATACCCGTAAGGAGTATAGCGAGTGCTATAACTATGCTGCTGAAGATATTTGTTGCTTCCTCCGATGCGTCTATTCGAAACTCCCATAAAACAGAAACAAACGTACTGTAAAGCACCCCTATAAGTGCGGCGAAGAAGAGCCGATCGAATCGTTTCTTTACGTTATTAAGAACTAGGTAAGATATGAATGCTATGACGAGAGGAATAACGAGGTAACTGACAATTATGAGCCATATAGATGTGTTTGGGCTGTATGTCGAAGTTCCTGTAATAAGAAAGTAGACCCCGCTAATGAGTGTATAAACCTCATAGACGACAAACGAGGATATCATTGCTACCTTGGCGAGAGTACTTACACCGGAACTGTTCGATTTGTTCTGTGAAAAGTAGGTGATGATCACGACGATAATAATAGACAGCAAGGGCAAGCCCATAAACAGAATTTTTCCCCACGGATAAGAAGGTTCTCCAAATAGGTTCTGAAGTCCTGAGCGTGCTGGAAAAAGCAGCCAGAATATCGCCATGGCAAGGACAGCGTAGAATACTCCTGCGAACAGTCGGCTGTAGCGTGTAGATTTTTTTCTAGCAAGCATATACCCTACGGCAAACCCACCACCAAGCAGGATGATGTAGCGCAAATAATATATATAATCGACTGGATCGTGAATAAAACGTTGGTTAGTGTACGCACTGTACAGATTAGCTATGCATCCTACTGTGATAACCGCGAGACCTGCTAATGTAACTATTTTTTCCAAGTGAGCACGGGTGTTTTTTTGCTTCATTGCATTCATATCAGTACTTTAGCACTAATATAGTGTAGCAACAATAAACATGAACATTATGGTACGGCACTATGTATGAAATTAGAACTGAGATATTATCTATGCCATAATCAAATAACAATGAAAGTTATTATTGGAACGAAGAATCAAAAAAAGATTGATGTCGTCTCTTCGATATTCAGAAGCGTATTTGATGTTAAAGATATTACCGTAATGGGTTTTCCTGCAGAATCGAAAGTGCCAGAAGCTCCTCATGATCGTGAGACATATGAAGGTGCATTTAATCGAGCAAAAGAGTGTTTTTGTCTAGGTTCGGCAGACTATTATGTTGGTATTGAAAGTGGACTTGTCGAAAGATACGACAATATGTTCGAGGAGGCATGGGCAATTGTTATTTCTAGTGACAAAACGAAGTACATAGGTTATTCAAGTGGATTACTACTTCCTGCCGTAGTAACTGATAGGATGAAAAAAGGCGAAAAGCATAATGAAATAATGGCCTACTTTGACAAAGAGTTTAATCTTCCGGACGACAATCGGGACACTTGGTCGCGCTATACAGACGGCAATATCAGCCGACAGGTCAGCTTAGAAGAAGCACTCAGAAATGCCCTCATACAAATTGGGATATCTGAGAAAAACTTATATAATTACAAATAATTTCTATGCACCACAGAAATGGTACAGCACTATGTATGAAATTAGAACTAAACTATCTTTTTCTGAGTAGTAGAGACTGAAAGTGAAGCTGAAGCCCACTTTCAGTCTCGCCTACGTCTAAAACATCCGCATTAATTATTTCGAACAAAGGCAACACTGCTTGTTGTAGCTTAGCATCGTCAAGAAACGAAAAAAAGCGAGGGAGGTTCATGCGTCTAGAATCAGTAAAAACAGTTTCTTTATTGATTCCACCGTAAACACCGTAGAAGAATATGCCATTTGGCGTAAGAGCCTCATGTATGGTTGCTAAAACTTGTCCCAAGTCTTTCTTTGGAACATGAAGCAATACGTTCATTGAGTATATTGCGTCAAATTGTCGTTGTAGCGTCCCAAGATCGTACAGATCAAGGGTGACTGCGTTCAACGCTTTATATTTACAAGTGTCTACCATTTTAGGTGAGATGTCGGTCGCTAGGATATCGAAGCCTCGATCTTGAAAATAGACTGAATCAAGGCCGGCTCCCGCTCCAATTTCGAGGACAGTTGTTTTATGTTCTGCTTGAATGAAGTCGGCGAAGTTCTTTCGGGTAGCGACTTTCCATGAGTTTCTTGAGTCGGCATTGTCATTACGTCGCTGGGCATCATTATCGTACGCGGCCACAAGCTCTACTTTAAGGTCTTTTTTATTCATCATTTTTTAATTGTAGCAAATAGATATGAATAATTTCTATGCACCATAGAAATAGTACGGCGTATTGTACGAAGTTAGAACTATAATTTGCTTAAGAACCGGATGACTGTCTCGTTAAAAAACTGAAAGTTATCTTGGTTTGCGTTATGGCCGGCGTCAGGGATGACGATCAATTCAGCGTTGGGTTCGTAAACTTTCCATCGCTGATTATTTTTCATAACGGTTCCGGTAGTGTCTTTCTCCCCGTAGGTTATAAGTAGAGGAACGGTAATGTGCATACCGACAATGCCTTTATTTGAAAGAGAATTAGTTACGCTATCCCATATGTTCAGAAAATCTTTCTTTGAGATGTTCTTTACTGTTCGCATAGCGTACACCTGTACATCCTTTTTGATGGCAGTTTTTAAAGCGAGAGCCTTCATGAAACTTTCATATGGCCATAACTTTATAATCTTTGTCGAGAATTTTAATAACCAAATATCAAATTTAGTGTAAGTAAGCATAATAGGGGAAGCACCAACCGTAATAATCGCTCTGACGCGATCTGGCTGTAGTCGGTATACTTCTTGAGCTATCATGCCTCCTTCTGATTGTCCTAGGAGTGTTGCTTGGGATGTTTGTAGGTCGTCCAATATATCGAGGCAATCCTTTGCAAGATCGTTTAAGCTAAAACTTCCTTTCACTGGACGAGATTCGCCATGTCCTCGCGCATCCCACGTGATAATGTGATAATCTTCGTTAAGCGCGGTATATTGACTATCAAACATCATATGATCCATTGCTGCTCCATGCAAGAAAAATATGGCAGGCTTGCCCGTATTCTTATTTGTCCAGTATTGAATTGTCGTACCGTTCGCTATAAGATTTTTTTGTATTAAGGCTGAATTATCCATACGACCATCATACCAAACAAAAAGACTTCTACAATGAAGTCCTTTAAGCATAAAGAACTATGGTACAGCGTTATATATAGAACTAAGTTGAGCAGTTTTGTGTGTCAGCTTACTGGAATATCTTTTAATCCTGCGATTTGAGCTGGCGTTAAGGCAATATTGTACATGCGTACATCATCTATTTGACCATCAAGCACGCCACCACCACCGCCTGCTCCGAGCAGCCAGTTATCGGTTGCATCCAAAGTCAGGATTCCGTCCGCTAGGCGTGATCCGGTCTGAATTCCATCCACATACAATGCCATGGTTACCCCATCATATGTTCCAGCTAAGTGATGCCATCCAGTTGCAAGTACTGTTTGGTTAGGTTGTAGCACGAGGCTGTTTGTGTTGGTCGTTGTGATCACAACCATTGGACCTGCGCTGCTTCCACGGGAAGCGCCTAATATGAAACCCTCATCCACATGACCAGGCGCCCATATGCCGACGGCACGCTTATTGGTCTGTCCCCAGTTTGTACGAAAGACCCATGCCATAACGGTTATCGCCGTTGTCGGCAACCACCCTGCCGAAGGAACAGAAGCACTGGTAGAGAGGGCGACATTGCTCAAACAGTTACCGGTATGCCCACTGGCTGACCATAAGCTGGTGCTCCCGAGTGTCGCCGTATGGCCATTACCCGAGTTATCAATAGTCGTCGTACCACTTCCTTCGGTAAAACTATAGCTTGCAATGGGGTTGGGATAAGTAATAGCAGTACCCTTGACCATTAACGCCGAACGAACAGAACCGAGCATGCATTCTCCTAAATATTAATAATAGCCGTTAGCTTTATAGTAAGCTTTCGCCAGGAGACGAGTCAAGTTTTTAGATGCTCCATGGTCTGTATTATTGGTTATTTTTAACTACATCGTGAACCATATGCATGTACGTATCGTTAGCTCCAAGAGCTTGTTTCAAGAATTCTTCACGGTCTACCCAAGCAAAAGATGCGTGTTCCCAACTAATTGTTACGGTTGGACGTTCTGTCGTGTGAGCTACGTAAAGGCTATACTCTGTCCCATGTGTAGAATATTCGCTGCCGGTATATGTCGGTTTGACATCCGTGGGATTGAGCGATATGTTAGCTTCTTCTATTACCTCACGGAGTGCGGCTTCGAGTGCTTCCTCGCCTTTTTCAATTGTTCCTCCAGGCAAATCCGGGTCATTTAAGAAAGTTGGATGATTAGCCCTTTCCATTAAGAGATAATAGCCGTCATTATCAATAATTAATACTTTTGCAACTTGTTTCATATTGTGACTATAACAGGAAAAAATAATTTCTATATATCAAATAAATAGATGCCGTAATCTCGTCGTAAAGATCATAGGTGAGTATAGTTCTGTTTGTTATAATTATGACCAATGGGTGACGAATTAAATTCTTTACAACCCAAGCGCGGTAGAATACTACTCGTTGCTCTTGTCGTGATTGCAATTGTTGCCGGCCTATCGGTAACGGCTTGGTTTGTCTGGTTTAATCCCCAAAAGCAATCTCCTTCAACCACGCCAATTACCACACTGAATACCCCACTGATCCAGCCAGAACTAATAACAACAGGATTAAAGTCTCCAACGAGTATTTTAGCAACGCCTGATTCGATAGATTCACGATTATTTATAGTCGAACAAGATGGTCTTATACGTATTATTGATAAGTCGAGAAAACTAAACGAAAAACCGTTTCTCGATATATCTTCTAAGATTCTTCAAGGAGGTGAAATGGGACTCCTTGGAATGGCATTTCATCCTCCGTATAAGCAGAACGGATATTTCTATATTAACTATATTGATAAAAACCAAAACACTGTCATTGCTCGGTACGCTGTGACGCCCAACGCGGATACCGCCGATCCTACGAGCGAAAAAATCCTCTTCACACTCAAGCAACCCTACACGAATCATAATGGCGGTGCTCTTGTATTTGGGCCTGATAGCTACTTATATATAGCACTGGGTGATGGCGGCAGCGCGGGAGATCCAGAAAATCGTGCCCAAAACAAGGCCGAGTATTTCGGTAAGATTTTACGAATAGACGTTGATCACGGTGATCCTTATGTAATTCCGCCTAATAATCCATTTGTTAACGAAGCGAATAGTAAGCCGGAAATTTGGGCATACGGCCTACGCAATCCTTGGCGAATCAGTTTTGATAAAGAGACGGGTGATCTCTACATTGCGGATGTTGGACAAGGCGAATTGGAGGAAGTAAACATTCAAAAATCATCCAGTAAAGGCGGCGAGAATTATGGCTGGCGTTGCTACGAAGGTAAACAGGCGTACAAATTAGACGGCTGTGGAGACAGTAGTAAGTATGTCATGCCGGTATTGGAATATGATCACAAAGGAGACCGCTGTTCTATTACCGGAGGGTACGTCTATCGCGGAGAGAGGTATCCAGCATTAAGCGGCAAGTATTTCTATGGTGATTACTGCAACGGTCAGTTATTCTATGCTGGAAATGAAAATAACACTTGGACAAATGTTCTTGCCGCCCAAACTCCTTATTCGATCAGCACCTTTGGGCAAGATAGCAACGGCGAGCTTTACTTTGCCGATTTTAAAACGGGTAGTATTTACCATATACAAGACAGAGCGAATGAGCAGTGATAGCAAACTTTTACGTCTTTGGTTAGCATCAAAAGCAGTTTCTAGCCCCCTATAGTCTGCACATTAGTGAGATTTCTGATGTGTAACTTGCTTAAAAGGATAGGTTTGAATATGGCACAGCTTGTCGTACGAAATTAGAACGACCTTGAATACGGGATGAGAGCGTATTATTTGTGAAATTCTTCTTGATAGAGTAGGCGAGCTTTATCGGAAATTCGTTGTGCACCTTCTCGTTCTCCTGTGGCTTGCTTTCCGAACGCTTCGCCGATACTTCCGAGTAATCTTGTACGTATGATGAGCTTTTGTTCAGGTAACACCATGCCCATGTCACGTGCTGCTAGTGCCGCCATTACTCTTTTTAATGAAAATGTGTCTGGCCGCATAAGAGCCACTTTTACTATGTCGTGGGTGTCGTCCGGCATCTGATTAATTATTTGTCCGAAGCCTTTATACCAAGGTAAGTCCGCGTCTCCGCCTGTCGGAAAGATGGTAACGGAGCCGGTCTGCGCTATTTCAGAAGCATGTGTAAGCGCGGCGCTATTGACGACTCTTAACGTCTCTCTAGGAAGTTTTAAAGCCTGAGGATGACGGTTACGTCGCATGAAATCACGAGGGTGTCGCAGTGACGGTTTATTCTCTGCAGCGTAGCTGCCTGGGATAACAGGTATGACCAATTCTTTTCCAGCATCTCCCGAAGCCTGCATTAATCGCCCGGCAAATGAGGTGGGCATCGCAAGTACATATGAAGCATTGCGGTCTGATAGAGACATGGCGGCCTGTACTAGTAGAGGCTCTATTCTTTGTCGATGATCACTGGCAATTATAAGACCTTCCCCTTCTTCGGGTAAGTCGTCTCCTTCGATCTCTATTTCGATTCCGGCTGAGCTAAATGTATCAATGGTTGCACTTGCAAAACCAGTTTCCACTGCTAATGCGCCCATTCTATGGACAAACCTCGGAACTATGGGTAAGGAGAGGTGTGGAATGTCAAATGATTGCTGCAGCTTACTATGATTTTCAAGTGAACGTGGCATAATTTATGTTATAATAGCATAATATGTTTAAATATGCAAATTTAATGATATGTCAATTACCATAGCAAACAAGTACGAGCTGCTAATTCTAACTTGGCCTATGCGATATCAGGACTAAAATTACCGATCAAACTAATGAGTTCGAGGTTTGGTACTGCGCTTTGTACGAAATTAGAACTAAACTAAATATTATCGTATGATTTACCTAACTAGGTTGCTCTAAAAATATTTCTGCTCTCCAGTTTAGTTTGCTGATTAATACCTTACTCTCAAGATTAGAAAACGAAATAAGAGAAACAGTATAAGTAAAATTGCACCAACTATAACAATAAACCGGTCCAGCTTTTCATTATCAATGTACTTTTTGCTGAAGTCGTATAGTGCCAGCCCAAAAAGACCACCAAGAGTATTCGTGATTATATCCGTTATATCTGTTGTTCCAATCGCGAGTACGAATTGAATTACCTCGGCAGCAAGACTAAAAACAAATACAAACGTGAGCTTTCGCCAAAAATTAGTTTGTTTGAGATTAACGCTTAAAAGCAGGCCAAAAGGAATAAAAACGACAAAGTTGTCAATCAACTCTCTCGAATTGTCTCCTGAAGCAGCTACAAATGGAATCAAGTTAAGACTTCTCGTTTGATGATCTAATAATACCGAGGGTAAATCAAATGAAAATTTGAACAAAACTAACCATAGTAGGGTGAACAGGTATAAGACAAATACTGTTTTGGATAATGATTTCACTTGCGATAGCTCTAGATCTTTTGGCGACTATAGCATGGTTTCGCTGTGAATGGGCTGAAAAGAACAAAAAGCCATTATGCACGAAATTAGAACCGAGCTGGTGAATTTGAGAGTTTAAGTTATCGTAAGTAGGCTGCGCTTAAAATAATAATGAAAAAGCCCCAGTAAAAAATCATCTGATAAAGGAGACTATGTTCTCGGGTGCTACGTACGAAGAAATAAAGGAATATGAATAGCAGTGATAGGCCAAGGTAAACAAGTGCCGAATATTTTAAGACTACAGAGACGGCTGGGGATAGTGCTATAAATACGGTAATCGGTATAATCATAGCCCCGGCAATAAATGCGAGTACGTTATGAATACGGCTCAATTTGCCAGGCCTATCAGGAATCCATCCAATAAGAATTTGGCATATAGCAGCCACACCAATACACCAACCGAATAAAGGAGGTAGTTGTAGCGTGGGCATAAACCACCAAAAAAAGAATGGGTAGATGAATAGTGCCGTAACCGTCGCCCCGATCCCCATAGTGATGTATGCACTGGGATGTGCGGCAGCATGAAGACTTAACGTCATTGATTTATCGCCACGCCACTTATAGAGCATCACGATAACGGCTATCGTGCCAAAAAGTAGACCATATAGCCCAAAGTAGTGCAGATCTTCATTCGGTTGCATGACCTAATCATACCAAACAAAAAAGACTTCCGAAGAAGTCCATCCATAATGTCTATGCTCGGTACGGCTCAAGTCAGCTATACTGAAGTACATGGAAAAGTTTGTAGATGTACTAAGGGTTGGTGGAAAAACAAATTCACTTGGCAGGGCGAATGAGGTAATAAGTGCTGTTTTGGAGGATAAGTCTTTATTGGAAGAGTTGTACGAATCTCTATTTGATGACGACGCTTGGGTGCGAATGCGAGCAGCGGATTGTCTTGAGAAGATTTGTAGGGCTCATCCGGATTGGATTGAATCCTACATAGATAGAATGCTAGATGGCTTGACGACGAGTAGTCAGCCGTCTATCCAATGGCACTTAGCACAGATATTCGCAGAGGTAAATTTAATGGACAACCAAAAGAAGCGGGCTGTTGTCTGGTTGAAAGGGCTACTCTCGACGAAAGATGTCGATTGGATTGTTTCCGCCAATACAATGAAAACCTTAGTCCAATTTCATCATGACGGACTAGTTATGAAAGATGAACTCGTACCATTGTTTGGACTTCAGCAACAGCATAAATCAAATACGGTACGAAAAAAAGCATCACAATTTCTACAGGATTTGTAGATTTTCCAACAAAAGCCAAACAACTACGTCGGAATCAATAAATTGGCCTATAAAGTTCTAACTAAACCATATTTATTATCAAGATTCGGTACGGCGCTATGTATGAAATTAGAACCAATCTTGCGGCATATTACGCTATGTACCCAAGAGCATAATACTCACGATGGATATGTAGATAAAAAATATAAAACGCGCCAAATTACCATTGCGCTTGCGAATAGCACTCACTACTCTCACTTCTTTTGGCCATAACAAAAATAAATTTAGAAACACTGCGGCTATAGAGACGTAAAAAAGAATACCTCTTCCATTGCTAATGTGGATTCCTACTATGATCGCTAGATACGCTAGACAGGTCAATGTAATTATTAATTTATGGGTGATACCCGGGCCGTACTGGACGAGCAATGTTCTTTTATTGTGCAAGGAATCTCCTTTTATATCCTTGAAATCTTTTAGAGATACAATACCTGCTGAGAAAAGAAAGGAAGCTACTAATAATAGGCATCCCTGTGCGCTCAGGGTTTCATTTGCGATAATATATCCTAATAACAAAGGCATGATGCCATAGCAAATACCCAGTGTGATAAGTGCGAGTGCTCCCCGACCCTTAAAATTAGCAGGCCCGGAATAAAGCCAACCCAAGAGAAAATACATGCTTAACCATAATAATGCTAAATTACTAAGTAGTGCTGCCGTGATACACCCTATAATCATTAAGCCGAGTAAAAGATCTCGTAGATCCTTTCGGGAGACCCGACTATCTGCAAGAGGAATATCTTTCCTCCGATTTGCTGTATCGATCTTGTAGTCAGATAGATCATTATAAATTGTTACAAATCCGTAACTGGTCACAATAAGTAGTGAGCATAATATAAATGCCGCTACATTCGTGACATTATATGCGACAAGAATAGAACTGCATAATAGCCAAGGTAATAAAGTGGAAGATATTCTTAGTGACTGAGCGAGAGAATGTGTTCGACTGATCTGCTGCATCTACGCGGCGAACTCTTTTTCTTCTGCCGAGACTGTTAATTGAAAAATGTATGCTGAATAAATGACGCTGAGTGTCAGGAGAACTATGGCTATTGATCTTGCGGAAGCTTTTTTAAGGCCAAGATAGATGCCAATCCAAAGAATGAGTAGTAAGGTAATTGGCCAGTAGAAAGGTATGAGCAGCGCAGGCAGAGTGATTACTATAGAGGGCTCATGTGACGCCCATCCTGAGGGGTTAAATAGACTAGCAACGAACCAGCTTATGAACGGCAAAATAATTGCTGCAATTGCTAGAGTGCCCTCTTTTGGCATTTTATTAGGCTGATCACGAATAGGACTTACTTTTATGTTGGCTGATTTTTTTGTTGTCATGAATATATAATAGCTTATTACAGCTAATGTCGAACAGAATGAAAAGTTGATCTTGTTTGTTTAATCCTGTGCCTAATTTTTATACACCACGGAAATGGTACGGTACTATGTATGAAATTAGAACCGAGTTAGCGAACGCTAATATATCAATTCTCTCAATGCAAATACTCCAAGGGAGGTTGGATCCAACCTGACAGTAGCAAAATAACAATCAAAATAGTATACAGTACCGACCAAACTAGACTCGATTTTAGCTCTTTTTTAAAATTGATGGGCTTCGAGGAACGAATAGCGTGTTTCATTCCATACTGTAGCAACACCAAGCCTAAAATGTTTGTAAGTAAGTATCCGACTACAAAAGCTACATTAAACCATACCGGCTGCATCCAAGTAACTGTCCCTGCAAACAGATAGGCTAGGGGTATATTGATTAAAAGATCATTCCACCAGGATATAGGCGAAAGCAAAAAACCAATTATAGCTAACGCTCCACCGCCGGCTCGCTTAACGATACGACGAGCCCGTTTTTTATCAGGTATCACTGACGGTATTGATTCAATAGGACTTAAAGCATTCTCGGTATCAGTATCTGGCATATCTTAAGTGTACCATCGCGTAGGGGTATCATGTGCAACAGATTTGTTTTGACGTTATGTACGAAATTAGAGCTAAACTGATTGTATGTAACGACTAGTATTGTTGTATTGACTGAGCAAGCTCAACGAGTTTATCGTTCGCACCTGCAGGATAAATACTACATTTACGATTGTTTTGATAGATATAACGTAGGCCGTCTTTGGTAGGTGTAATTTCGCTAATGTATTTTTCAGCCGTGTGCACATCTTTTGAAGTACTTATCTGAACCATTTTGTCACACGAAGGATCGTCATTGCTTTTCTGGTTACCAACAACATCGGTAGTGCTTAAGTATAAGTTCGCTTTGAAGTTGGGTGATGTAGAATATTGTAGCTTACGACTTATATCGGTTAAGGGAATGAAGATGCGGAATTCAGGAATATACACTCTATTCTCGCTTACGCTAATAATTGGTGTCATATATCGTTTGGATTCACTTTCATTTATTAATCGTGCTAAAGATGAAGACGTACTATGCTCATTGTTTGTGTGAAACTTTACGATATAACCTATAGTTATAATCTGTATCGAAAGTAGGACTATAAAAGCAAACCATAACTTATTGATCTTTGGCTTTTTAGTGGACGATTTTTTAACCATGAGTATATAATAACAAAATATCTCCTAAGCGGAAGTATTTGATGTGTGCGGATATAGTACCGTGTTAGAAAATTGGATCGCATCAGCTAGTTAAGGTTACGAGTATGAGACTGGTATACTATGATAATGGATGTTATAACTCTTGTTACGGTGTTTGTTTTTGTCGGTGTTATTCAATTATCTGCACGATTTAAGTTTCATCCTGTTTTGAGTAGTAGCCTGGTGGTTTTTTCACCTTTCTTACTCACACTACTGCTTAGATCGATATTCTTCAGCCAAGATGGATTTTCTTTATACAATCTTTTATCGTGGAGAGATATTGTCGTTGTTATTTTGCAGTTTCTTGCATCATTACTGCTATTTTATAAGATACGATATGAAGAAGACTCACTGGCTGCTTGGTTTGGATGGTCGCTTGCAGGTATGATAATTATCTTTTTGGCAATTCCATTTTTAGTACGAGGTTAGTATGAAAATAATTTCTATGCACCACAGAAATAGTACAGCACTATGTATGAAATTAGAACTGCGCTACGACTTAAATTAACGTACCGGTTCTGCCACACTGAGAGCAGAGGGCATATTTTAAGATAGAATCCTCGTCGGTAATGTAGTCAGTGTATATGTCGCTAAGACGATCATCTTCACGTTCGTTTCGTAAGATACTTTCATATAAAGCCGGGTCAGTATCTCGTAATTTGTCGTAGTCAATTATTTCTCTTCCATGAACCTCAGTAAGGTATTTTTCATAATTTGCTCCGGCATGCCGGCGACCGACAATTTGAAAAGTTGACGAATCGTCGCTTGCCGATTCTGTGTGTGGCTGCGAATTGTGATTGTCGGTTTTATTAAAAAGCTTTTGTGCGGTCTTTTGAATCATTTCATTAGCGGCAAACGAAGCTTTACAATTACTACATACGATTTGACCCGGTTCCCTATTCATCAGGCCCACTCACAACCAACTCGGTGAAGCCGGTTTCCTTGTCCATTTCACGCTTTATCTCTACATCGTTATTAATACCGATAACAATCTCTGCTGTCGGATGGATAATCGTACCTTCTTTAAGATGTCCGCCATGAACGTTACCTTCATTGTCGGAAAATGATATATGCAGGTGAGTGCCATTTGTAGAGACAGTGCCTACAAGTGAAACGATTTCAAAGTCATCTTTGAATGTCCTTATGTCTTGCGCATCCGGCTTAGCTCCGGCCATGCGTACAGTTGCCTGCTCAAGACCTCCTACGCATGTAACGATAAAGCCAGCTTTGATGGTGTTCTGTTTGATTACTTCTTCGATTGAGCTTTTAAGATCAGCGCCAGGCTTTAGCCGGAAGATTATTGTTTTCATATATCCATCATAACAAACAAAGGTTAGAACTGATTAACAGGTAGGGCGATAAAGTGGTCTACAAGTTCGAACTAAATCGTATCTGTATCGAGATTTGGTACAGCACTATGTATGAAATTAGAACTCAATTGGCTTAAGCTCTGCACCAATAGCAAGGTGATCTGATCCATTAAGCTCAACAAACTGATTCTCGGCTTTATAAAATCTTGGCTGATAGAGGATATGATCTAGCTGCTCATCGTATCCGATTACTGTGCTTTGGGCTTGAACAGCCTCGGCAAGTAGATTATCAGTGAAGAGTTCGGGAAATGCTATGTCAAGCTTAATATTTTTATTATTAAAGTCCCCCGTGATGATGGTAGAAGCTGCTTCATTTTTGCCAAGGAGTATTTTAATAAGCTGTTGACGTACGTCACTAAATTCGGGGTCATCTAGACGACGATTGAAGTGATGAAAAGGGAAGTATGAAAAATTTATGATTGATATAATTTTATTATCTATCTGTAGATTAACTCGCTGTCCACCTTTATCTAACATTTTCCAGTGTTCGCCGTTTGGCCGTACAACTTCGATACCTGGGCTAGGGATTATCAATTCTTCCTGATCGATGATAGGATAGCGACTAATAATTGCCATCCCCATCCGCTTGTTTGTATCGAGATGTGAAGAATCGAGGGCAAGTGATGAATGATAAGGCATGTCAAGTTCTTTTGCCATATACTCAACCATCTGACTATTCGTCTTATCTTCAAGATGAACTTCACTCAAGCTAATAATATCGGCGTCTTTTTCGCGAAAATATTCTATATAATTTTCTAGCGAGACTTTACTAAAAAGCATCTCACCATACGTTTGCCCAGCAAATATAAAACCACCACTTATATTAGAATAAATAATCTTCATTGTATAAGTATAGCAGTAGAGAGTCGTCAAATAATCAATGCTTAATTTCTATGCACCACAGAAATGGTACAGCACGATGTATGAAATTAGAACTAAATTAATTCAAACTCGATAGCTTTAATAACGGTCTGGTAGTAAACCTCACCATGAGGCACAAATTCCTCCGTATGATAGTTTGTCTTAAATTCGTCTAAGGGTAGCCATTTTAGAGAAGCCACTTCCTCAGTCTGTAATGCAAATGATACGTCATTAGATAATTTTAATGCGTAGAGCCATTGGAGTTCATTCTCAATTGATCCATTCTCAGCAGTTAAGTGTGCTCTATGAATAGAGAATAATTTCAGTGCAGAGAGTTCTATGTCTAGGTTAATCTCTTCTTTTGTTTCTCGTAGTGCGGCAGTTAGCGGCTCTTCACCAAGATCAATATGCCCAGCAGCTGATATGTCATATCTATTTGGCCATGTTCTTTTAGAGGCGGCTCTTTTCTGAACAAGAATTTCAGGATTATTTTCATTATTACGCCAAATCCATACATGAGAGGCTCCATGTAATAGCCCTTTACTGAAAATATCTGTCTTATTCGCTCCTCTATCCTCAAGAGGCAGACCCTGTTCACTGTATAGCTGACATAATTCTTCCATTCCTTAATCATAGCAAATAAAAGTTAGAACCAGCCAACAGATAAGTAGATAAAATGGTCTAAAGGTTCGAATTAAATCACATCTATTAACGAGATTTGGTACCCCGGGTTGGAATCGAACCAACGACCAAAAGCTTAGAAGTCTCTTGCTCTATCCACTGAGCTACCGGGGCATGGGGGTATTATAGCATAATTTATAGGGGTTACGTACGGCGTTTTTGTTTATGCACCGCAATAAATCGAAGGTAAAACAGGCCAATCATTGCGCTGATAATTGATGCGGAGAATATACTCATTTTGGCTGCGCTAATAAGTGTATCGTTCGTGCCGAATGCTAGCTTGGCAATAAATATAGATAGCGTAAATCCAACTCCGGCAATCATGGCGACGCCAATAATATGATGCATCGTCACATTTTTAGGCAGGCTGGTTAATCGAAGTTTTGTGGCGATCCAAACGGCCACTACAATTCCGATGACTTTTCCAACAACCAGCCCTAGAAATATTCCTAACCCGGCGCGCATGGCATTTTCTTCGTTAAATACATGCCAGTCCAAAACGACCCCGGCATTTGCAAGCGCGAAAAGAGGAATAATAAGAAAGGTAGAGAAGGGAATAAGCGACCTTTCAAGACGCTCGGCAATCGACAATTTATTGGCATAATGTCGGACACTGATTGGTGCGGCGAGCCCTAAGATAACCCCCGCAATACTTGCGTGGACTCCCGATAAAAATACAGTGACCCAAAGTGCAATTCCTAAAGCGACGAATAGGCGCATACGTAAAAAACCAAGCCAATGGAGAACGAGAATAACGGCATATAGTCCACCAGCCCATCCTAGGGCAACAAAATCTACCGAATCGGTATAGAACACGGCAATTGCACCAATCGCTGCTACGTCATCGACAACCATGCTAGTGAGAAGAAATATTTTTAATGATGTAGGAATTCGCCTGCCAAGTAGTGCCAATAGTCCAATAGCAAACGCAGTATCGGTAGTCATCGGAATTCCCCAGCCATGTGCGCCGCTAAATCCATTGTTAATGAAAAAGTAGATAGCAATTGGGGCGGCTATTCCACCTAGTGCAGCGACAATAGGTAGGATGGCGGCGCGAGGTTTACGAAGTTCTCCGCGTACTAGTTCGCGCTTAATTTCGAGGCTGATAACTAAAAAGAATATAGCCATCAGGCCATCGTTAATCCAGTGGCGTAAATCAGTACCTAACGTAAAGTTTGCGATGTTGATAGAAAAATCATGTTCCCAAAACGTATTAAAAGCTGGGGATACTGGGGAATTAACGATAATAATTGCGGCAACAGCGGCTAAAAGAAGGAATTTGCCACTAATAGCTTCGTCTTTTAGCAATAACTGGACGACACGCGAAACATGTCCATGGACTTTTTTGGCCGACTTTTGTAATTTGTGTTTAAACAAATGCCCCCTAATTTTTGTTTTTGTTTGGTAGAATAATTTCAAATGGTGCGGGCGGAGAGAATCGAACTCTCATCGCTTGCTTGGAAGGCAGGCATATTAGCCATTATACGACGCCCGCGCGCTCTCAAATTATAACAGCATTTACGGTATAATAAAAAGCATGGGCATTAATAAATTTGCTAACCAACCAGACGACAGGCCTTTTTTCCATAGTACGGGCTATGCAGACGCTGCACATGGGACGAATCTTGGTTCGACAAGCACTCAATCATTTGCCGATAGACACCATATGGAAAGAAACCGTAGTTCGGTAGGTAGATACCGAGACTCTATGATTGCTGGTGGTCCTGGCCAGCAGGAGAGGGAATCACAAATTACAGATAATCCAATGCCAGGACGTAGTAGACTGAAAGTTCAGTCACGAAATCCTAGATCAAGCATACCCCCAGTCGCAAGATCTACATTTATTGAGCCTCCTGCTCGTAAATATAATCCATACGGCTAGTTAAAACTTTTTTTACTCTGTTAACTATGCTACAATTGCATAGTATTTGGCGAATGTAGCTCATCTGGTTAGAGCGCCGGGTTGTGGTTCCGGAGGTAGTGGGTTCAATCCCCATCATTCGCCCCAAGCATAAGCATAATGAAGCAGACTTTTTCGGAAGTCTGTTTTTTTATTTGCTGCTTTTCTATCACAAGCCTTCAAAGCCAGAAAGCTGATATACTGCTCTTATGGCAATTAATCATGAACCTGATATCCATCACCTTGTTATGTGTGCGAACATCTTTATCCGTAAAGATGACAAGTATCTCGTCCTAAGGCGCTCTACCCTCAAACGCTGGGCGGCGGGCGTCGTTCATCCTGTTGGTGGAAAAATAGACTTGAATGAAGACCCTTTAACAGCAGCCAAACGTGAAGCGTTTGAGGAAACTGGCGTAACCGTCAGAAATCTTAAATTAGAAGCTGTTATTTTCGAAGTTGAGCCAGTTAAGGCCGAGCCTGGCAACTGGATGATCTTCCATTTTAGTGGTGAATATGATTCTGGTGAAGTTATGCAGACAGAAGAAGGTGAATTAGTTTGGTTGACAGAAAATGAAATCAAGCAAGAAAAGCTATTTCCATCAGTCCGCGCTATTGTCGATAGAATCTTTGATCCCAATACGAGTACTATTTTTGCTCGATTCGAGTATAAATCAGATCGCGAACTTGATCCAGAGACTATGGCGATTGAAGCGATGACTCGATAAAATAAGTTCGAACATCCCTCACTATCTCGCCCCAGGGCATAATTAAAAAGATCTCTTCGGGGTCTTTTTGTTATTATAAATACATGCCTAAGTCGAAGCCCCTCGAAGAAATACTAGATAACTGGAAAGAGTTTGCGCGCCCTAGAAACGGTCAGCGTTTTCAACACTACAAAGGCGGGATCTACGAAGTGGTAGCGACGGGATTCATAGAGAACAGTGAATTACCGTGCGTAGTTTATCGTTCGCTGAAGAAGAATATCGTTTGGGTAAGGACAGCAGAAGATTTTCTTGAACTAATAGAGGACAACGGCGTCACGAAACCGCGCTTCAAGCCTTTGGCCTAACGTTATAATCAATAGTAACAGTTCGAACATGAACAATCTTTCACTATCCCAGCCCAAGCATAATGAGAAGGGACTTCTATTTGGAAGTCTCTTTATTTTGATGAAAGAAGCCAGGATGAGCATCAAGTAAATCTCTCACTTCATTATAGTACTTCCCAACCGCAGGATAACTCTGTGCTTTTGCGCGGTGAGTTTCAAGACTCTTGTTGTAATCCTCGAGTGTGACTTTTCGCTCACGGAACAACTTGCCTTCGTCGATATAATCATAAGTAACCGCAATGTACTTATCTAAGGCATACACAAATCTAGCTTCATCTGTGTCTTTACGCTCATACGCTTCAATGGTTCGAATAATCCATGGAAAATGAGCAAATTCTTCAGCGATGGTAAGCATTGCTTGTTCTTCACGCTGATCTTTCGTCGCTAGTTCGGCTTCACTTGCAAAAGCAGACGTGTCATTGGCATAGACCTCCACGACATCGTGGGCAACCGCAAATTGACAAATCTTACCTACATCTAAAGTCGGGTCTATTTCATGAGCTAGACTGCACGCTAACATAGCTACAGACCAAGAATGTTCTGCATCATTTTCCCATCGACGCTCTCCGATAGGTAGGGGCATATCGCGCTTTATATGGTAAAAAGGCAGAACTATATTTTTCAGCAGGTGTTCGATTTGGCTATGGGTAGGCTTGGGCATGTGTATAGTATATAAGCTCAATACTTTTTAATGAAGATTAATGAGAATAGTTCGAACATCTGTTACTATCCCGCCCCATAGAGGTTATGCCTAAAAGACACCGTTTGGTGTCTTTTAGTTTGCTATACTATTACTTATGATTAATGTGCCTGATACTACTACTGTAAATATGTCTGAATTTAAGCCAGATGCACATAGCATCGCGTTCGCTCCTGAGCTTATACAATTCATTAAAGACAATCAAAAACTCACAACGTATCGTTTTGGCAAAAAATACGATCATTTTAAAGTTGGCGATGTAGTAAATTACCAAAATTCCGAAACAGGAGAAATAGTTGGCAAGCTTCGTATCGCTAATAAAAAAGAAGAGACATTTGCAACATTACCACTAGACAACCCTACACACGAAGCGTATCGAGATAAAGAGCATCAGCGCCAAGTCCTTTCTGGTTATTACGCGTACATCGGTCGGGAGGTTACTGATGATGATTCTTTTCTCATTTTCGACTTTACTCTCGCCACTAATTAACGACTTTCTGTGTTAAAACTTGAGTCGATCAGTGTAGTTCGAACATCCCTTACTATCCTATATAGGCAAAGATATTGACCCTACTTCAAAGAGGCGCATAATGGATAGTATATGAGCGAAGATCAATTTACAAAACTATTCAAGTATATGCAGACCGAGTTTGAAAGTACTCGTAGTGATCTTCAAAAGGTGCGTCAAGACGTACAGCGTGTTTATGAGGTTGTTGACGGCGATACCCATCAAAGAGAAAAAGATGATCACGAACGTGCTGCACTTAGTTTACAAATTGATCGACTTGAAAAACGAATTGCTACGCTCGAGAAGAAACTCGCCTAATACTGGTTCGAACATCCCTCACTATCCTGCCTCATAGAGGTTATGCTTAAAAAGACACTGTTACAGTGTCTTTTTAATTTTGGTATGATAGCTACATGAAATGGATCGGAATAACTGGCTCATGGCGAAAATCAAGCCCAGAAATGGAGGCAGATTTAAAACGTGAAGTTACCGCCGTTTTGCAAAACGGTGCGGGTATTGTGGCTGGTGGAGCACTAGGCGTAGACTACCTCGCAACGGAGTTAGCATTAATACACGCTCCTGATGGGTCGCGATTGAAGATATTCTTGCCAACCTCCCTTGACATGTACATAGCTCATTATCGTAAGCGAGCCAAAGAGGGCGTCATAACGGTAGATCAGTCGGAAGCATTAATTCAACAACTTATGACAGTAGACAAACTTGGATCTCTAATTTCTAATCTCGACCAAACTGAACCCAATGAAAAAACATACTTCCTACGAAATACCGAAGTGATAAATGCAAGCGACGAAATACTTGCGTTCCAAATCAACGCCAGTGCAGGCACGCAAGACACAATAGATAAGGCGCGACAACGTGGAATTCCTGTCGAAGTATTCACCTATACAGTAGAGTAGCAGTTCGAACATCCCTCACTATCCGGCTCTAAGGTATCATAAAAAGGAATGCTTTATACATTTCTTTTATTTTTCATAAACCTCAATCGGCAAATCATCCGGATCAAAGAAGAAAATAGTCTTCTTATTCGTGTATGGATCGTTTTGAAGCCTAGTCGTTTTTATATTTTTGCTTTGTAATTCCTTTAGGACTGCTTCAACATCATCAACTTCAAAGGCTATATGGCGAAGACCAGTTGCTTCGGGATAAGTAGGACGCAAGGGCGGATTTGGGAATGAGAAAAGCTCTAATAGGTATTCGCCGTTGATAGCAAGATCAAGCTTATATGAGTCTCGTTCTTTTCTGTAATATTCGTCCAAGATCGTAGCGCCTACAATATCTGTATAGAAGGCTTTTGACTTCTCGTAATCCGATGCAATGATCGCAATATGATGAACTTTATTAATTTTCACCGTTAGATTTCTCGAATAGTTTCGATTTCAGCACCAAGTGCGTTGAGCCGATTTGCAAAATCTTCGTATCCGCGGTTGATCGAATAAACGTCACGCAGGATCGATCGGCCAGGCGCGGCAAGCATGGCAAGCAAAATAACGACCGATGGACGAAGTGCGGGCGGGGCAACCACATCTGCGGGTTTCCATTTTGTTGGGCCGTGAATAAATACACGGTGCGGGTCGACAAGTTCAATATGCGCGTTTAGCTTTGTGAGTTCGGTAAAGTAAATCGCGCGGTTTTCGTATGACCAGTCGTGCACTAGCGTGCGGCCATGAGCTTTGGTTGCGATCAAACCCAGGAAAGGAAGGTTATCCATATTCACACCAGGAAAGGGCATGCTGTGGAGCTTATCTTTTGGAGCATGAAGGACAGAACGTTTGATGCTGATATCAACGAGACGAGACTGTCCGTTTCGGGCTTTGTACTCATCAGTTAATTCAAACTGCAAGCCCATGCCGGAAAGTATTGCCAACTCCAGTTCGATGAATTCGATTGGTGCGCGCTGGATAGTAATTTCAGAATCAGTGACAACGGCTGCAGCTACAAGGCTCATTGCTTCGATAGGGTCTTCGCTTGGGCAGTACTCGACGTCTTTATTGATGCTTTTGACACCCTTAATCTTTAGAATTGTCGTGCCGATTCCTTCAATCTTGACACCGAGTTTTTCTAGGAAGAAACAAACGTCCTGCACCATATAGTTTGGGCTGGCGTTACGGATAGTGGTTATACCATCGTATAGCGCAGCAGCCATAATGACATTTTCGGTAACCGTGTCACCACGTTCGGTAAGGAGGATCGTCTTCTCGATCTTTTTTTCATGAACAGTAGCATGGTAGTAGTCGGTGTTTGGCTTTGCTTCAACACTTAGTCCAAATGGCGCTAAACCGACCATGTGGGGTTCGACCGTACGTGTGCCAAGGTTACATCCGCCGGCAAACGGTAGCTTAAAATCGTCGTATTGATGCAAGAGCGGGCCAAGGAACATGATAACGGTACGAGTTCGCTTCGCGGCTTTGATGTCCATTTTATCTAACTGAAGTCGCTTTGGCGGAATAATTTCTAGATCGTTATTTTTAAGCCAGCGAACTTTTACGCCAATACTTTGAAGTACTTCGATAATGCGGTTAACTTCTTCAATACGTGCAACTCGGCGAAGGGTCGTTTTGCCTTTGTTTAAAAGCGCGGCACATAGTAAACCGACAGCCGCGTTCTTGCTCGTTTTAACTTCAATACTACCCGATAGCTTTTTGCCACCGTGTATGCGAAGGTTAATTTTACCTGACTTATTAAGGCTGACGATCTCACTAGAGAGGACTTCGCTGATTCTGGCTATCATCTCAAGGCTGATATTTTGTCCACCCTTTTCGATACGGTTAATAGCACTTTGGCTGGTGCCAAGCGCTTCGGCCAGCTGGGCTTGGGTGTAACCCCTTGACTGACGTATTTCTTGAATTAAATCACCGATTTTGTCTAGGTAGGTGTCAGTTTGCATGAATTTTAGTATATATCATGTATGATATACGGTCAAGCTGCTATAATAAGACGTAAATAGGAGAGGTACAGCCATGCAGGATACACAAATTGCCGATTTAATTACAGGTGAAGAACAACGAGAACGTGACGGACTAGAGCTTATTCCAAGCGAAAACTATGTAAGCCGTGAAGTACTGAACGCGCTAGGAAGCATATTTACGAATAAGTATTCCGAAGGGTATCCAGGCAGGCGCTACTACGGCGGACAAGAATTTACCGACCAAGTCGAACAGCTAGCTATCGATAGGGCTAAGAAGCTATTTAATGCCGATCATGCCAACGTACAGCCACATTCGGGCGCACCAGCAAACGAAGCGGTATACAGCGCATGGTTAGAACCAGGCGACACAGTGCTTGCAATGGACCTATCTCACGGAGGACATCTAACGCACGGAGCACCCGTGACGCGTAGTGCGCATCTATATAACTTTATTCGTTATAAGATGAAAGATCCTGCGACTGGTGAGATTGACTATGATGAGCTGCGACAGCTAGCACTGACGCATAAGCCAAAAATTATCCTTGCAGGATTTAGTGCGTACCCACGCGAACTGGACTACGCTAAGTTTGCTGCAATTGGTAACGAAGTCGGCGCGCTACTAATGGCTGACATGGCACACATTGCAGGCCTCATCGCCGGCGGCGTTGCCCGTAACCCATTCGATGACGGATTCCATGTTATTACGACTACAACCCACAAAACACTTCGTGGTCCACGTGGCGGTCTGATTCTATCAAAAGGAACTGTCGGTAACCCACTTAAAGCTCCTGAGAAGACTCTTGAAAACATTCCGACACTAATTGACCGTTCGATCTTCCCGGGTATGCAAGGCGGCCCTCACATGCACTCTATCGCAGCAAAAGCTGTCGCCTTTCATGAGGCATTGCAACCAGAATTCAAAATATATGCTGCCCAAATTGTAAAAAACGCGTCTACGCTAGCTGACGCATTACAAGAACGGGGTTTCCAACTAATCACTGGAGGTACAAGCAACCACCTGATCCTTGCTGATGTATACAAAAGTTTTGGAATTGATGGTAAAGTTGCCGAAAAAGCATTAGACAAGATTGGCCTGACTTTGAACGCTAACAGTGTTGCCGACGATCCACTACCACCATTTCGTCCAAGCGGCATTCGCTTAGGTACTCCAGCCCTTACGACACGCGGCTTAAAGGAAGAGCATATGGTGCAGATCGCAGAATGGATGAAACAGGCAATTGACGCTCGTGAAGATGAAGAAACACTTGCAAAACTCCGCGCCGAAGTAAAGAAGTTCGTCGCAAAATTCCCACTGCCTAGCGATAAATAATATCTATAGAGAAAGCTGAGAATGATAATCCACTAGATATCAATTATCTCAGGTTGATTATTCTCACGGAGTAAACGGCAGTCCCGATGACCATGATGATTGGCTTGCGGTTTCGTTAGGAATGAATGATTTTATAACTTCACCATTTGAGTACTATAATACTCAAAACAAATCTTCTAAATCTAAAAATCAAATTGATCGCTCACATATGACTAACGCCATCCAACGGTAAGCGGTAAATAAATAATACCCTGATGATCTCAGGGTATTATTTTAATATCTATATCCTTAAAGGCGGGTAACGTGCTTAAGCTAGCAGCCCGGACCAACTTTAACGGAGGTAACTGTACTTGAAGTATAGTCGTAATAGAATACATTTGCGCCGAGTGCTGCACCACAGAGATAGTAGCCAACAATTTGATTGTTGTTATTGTTGCTCGTTGAATAGCCAGTACCCGCGGCAGCAGATGCGTATACGACATCCGTAGGATCATCCAACTTCGCTTCTGCACCTGCACTAATAGTACCTGTTGCACCACAGGTGCCGGTTGTTTGAGAAGTGTCTGTTTTATTCGTAGTTAACTGACACCAAGTAGGATAGGATGAGTTAATTGTATTGTATGCTTGTGTTTTTTTTACTATTGAAGTTGCAAGGCTTTGACCGGCACTTGTTTTTGCTCGGTTCTGAATTCCGTTATAAGCCACAATCGTAATAGCCGCAAGAATAGCGATCACGACGATCACGATCAAAAGCTCGACGAGAGTGAAGCCACGATCAGACTTTAAAGATTTAACACTACGAAACATGTTATGTTCGCCTCCTAATTATACTTATCTTTAATAAGAATACTCTTAATATGCTTATGCTGCAATATTATCCTAAAAGTTCTTATCCACACCTACCATCATCTTGCACACATTTACTCACAGCCGTTAGGCTGGAAAGGAATGCAAATGAGGTATCGTTCCATGACAGACAAGCAACTCCATGTCTACGAAGCCCGTATCCGTTTGGGCTGGTTTCGGGCCGCCGAAGAACTCGGCAGCGTCACTAAAGCATGTGCTGCGACCTGAAGCGAGCGGATCTGCTTCATACCACCAAGAAGCATGTGTCCATGTCCAGCGCCGTCTCAGTGATCGTCAATACGTCCCTGGTGAGGTTGGCCAGATGGACATCAAGCACTGGAAGAAAACCGTCTAACCAGTACGGCATTGTCGACTGTGCCACCAGGATTAAATACAAGCGGGCATAAGCGTATTATGCAATACCTTTGACTTTTACAAGGTGTGCCCTTGTTTGCATAAAAATAACCTGGATA
The DNA here is from genome assembly GCA_035317825.1 of Candidatus Saccharimonadales bacterium. NCBI lineage: Bacteria > Candidatus Saccharimonadota > Candidatus Saccharimonadia > Saccharimonadales (SeqCode) > Saccharimonadales bacterium (SeqCode). The sequence goes on from DATHGB010000011.1 coordinate 45,339, forward strand.
TTCTCCAGGTTATTTTTATTTTGCTAAGAGGTTAGCTACTAACAGCCAGCACCAGCTTTAATAAGAGTCGCAGCTGGGGTTCCTGCTGCATAGTCCCAGTACCAGATACTCGCCCCTCCGGGACATCCCCAAACGGCGACTGCATTGCCATTATTTGCATTACTGGCAGTAAGACCACTTACTGTTCCACTTGTAGCGGTGCCAAGCATAGATCCAATATTGTCAACTACTGCTTCGCCTACGGTTGGTGCAGTATTAGCGTACGAGTTCATGCTTGTGCCCGTTACGGCTCCTGCAGGAGAAAAGTAGGCAGATTTAATAGCGTTAAGTGCTTCGAACTTCTTGACGGTAGCATTTGCCAAGCTCTGTCCTGCACTTGTCTTAGCACGGTTCTGAATTCCGTTATAAGCCACAATCGTAATAGCCGCAAGAATAGCGATCACGACGATCACGATCAAAAGCTCAACAAGCGTAAAGCCGCGGTCCTTTTTCATAGTTTTAATGTTATTAAGAGTCATCTTAATTGCCCCCTAGTTAATTGCTTTTATGTGAGTATAATACTACTCTCGATGGATAAGCGCAAGCATCTTAGTTAAGTTTATCCACACGCAGCACCCCGCTATTTGTGAATTGACGTCCGGCCGTTGTTTTCGCAGCATTTATGGTAACTTCGATAGTTGACGCATTGCCCGCACTGGCGTCTCCCAGATCTGTCGCTGTGGTCGCATCGAGGTAATATTTCACATCAAAGGAGCTTACATCTTGCATGACCTCGACATCATTTGTCTGGCAACGAGCGCTTGCCGTATACGGAGGGACGCAGGTATTGCGTTGCCATGGAACGGCGCACACCGTGTTTGCATCAACCGTTGCGTTGGTATTGTATGTAGGGACGACGGTTCGCCGCCACAAAGACCCGCTTTTTATAAAGTAGATTATCTGAACTGGCAGAATGACATTAAAATTTTGCGTTGCTGAGCCACAGGCTGCTGGCTGGTTTGCGCGGTACACTAGTTGACGAGTGGTATCTGAAGGGGTTTTATCTGTTGCATTTGTTGACAGAATGAGGTTACTCGTATTAGTAAATGCAGCTGTTCCTGCAAAATTACTGTCGCTTCCTTGAGGTGAGGCGAGCGTTCCTGTGGTTGTTAAAAATTGCGTAGCAAGACGGGTATCTTGCTCGATGCGATCAAGAGCCTCTTGGGTTTCAAAAGTGACTGTACTACGATCACGGGTGATTAATACGTCACCGACAATCGCAGTCATAACTGCGATGAAAGCCCCCAAGACAAGAATAACGACAGGGGCAACCACAAGCATTTCTACCAGTGTGAAACCCTTTGAGTGTTGGTTATTATTGTGGCGTAGCGAAAATCGCATGGACAACTTGCTCCTGGGGCGCTGGCCCGTAGGTTACGGTAACTTGCACTTTAGACGTTGTGGTCGTGCCCGTCCCAGTCGGGCAGCTGATGTTGACGCTAATAGTAGGGTTGAGAAGTCCGCTGCCAGCTGGAATCGTCGCTGCGGGGTTTGAAGCCACACACGGCTTCACTACCTGAGGCGAATATTTACGGAGGGCTGCGTAAGCAATATTGCTGGCTTTGGCCTGTGTCCTTGCAGCCCCGCCGTCCTGAAGGATAACCGTATATAGTTGATACCCGGTAGCCAAAAAGGCCACCGCAACAAACAAGGTGACTAATAACTCAACGGCAGTGAATCCAGATTCGGTGTATGTAGGTAATTTCATTGGTGTTTACTCATTATTTTACGAACAACATTGTCTTTCTCGGTACGATAATAGAGGTTAAAACGTATACACCCTCCATTAAAACATACATTATTACTCGAATCGATCGGTTCGTATACGTATTTACTGATTGTCGTCATGCTATTGACGGTTGCTGCTACTTCGGCGGCGCAGGCGCTCGCACACATAAAATCAAGGTTGCTGCCCGTGCCTAATATTTTTTCGGTTCCAGGAAGAAGTTCTTGGAGATAGCCACCACTGACGGATGTGGGTACAAATCCTGCCTTTGTAAATCCTAACGCATGGAACATTTCATTAATTCCAGGATATTCGCTTTTATTGATATAAGCCGAAGTCGCACGAGGGTTGCCATTGGCGTATCGAATTTCTAATCCCCTTGCGATAACTTCCGCATCGGTTGCCCGTTTTTCGTCGCGGGCGTTAACCTGAACGGAACGCAAATTAAATACGACGAGGGTCATTAAGATCACCATAATGGTAATAGTAATGAGGAGCTCGACAAGCGTAAATCCAGCACGACGGTTCATGTTATTAGCATAAGAGGTTTGGTGAATCTAAGCAAGCGTCTTTAAATTTCAAGAGGCTCTTGTTCGATCATAATATGGAACTGATCGCGAACCGCACCTATAATTTCGTCGCGTGCCGCAGCTAGATCAGAATAGCTTTTTGCAGATTCGTTAATAAGGACAAGAGCATTTTTATCGTGTATGTGCATTCCGTGAATGGTTTTGCCCTTTAGTCCGGTTCGCTCAATGAGCCACCCTGTCGGGACTTTAAAACGTCCATCGGACATGTCGTAGGTTGGAATATCGGGATATTCTTTCCGTAGTTCGTTTAACTGCCAATCTTCAACGATCGCGTTCTTAAAAAACGACCCCGTATTTGGAGTAAGCGCTGGGTCGGGGAGTTTATCACTGCGGATAACGGTGACTGCATCGCGGATTGCGTGAGGTGTAAAAATAGTAATGCCGTGAGATTCGAAATAATCTTGGATTGCTTTATAAAATGGCGGTTGGGGTGCGGCTTTGTAAAGTTTAAGGGTAATCGAAGTAATTACGTAACGGCCAGACTCAGTTCCGCGAAAAATACTATGACGGTATGAGAAGCCGCAATCTGCATTGGAAAGAAGCACGAATTGGTTGGTTTGAATGTCGTACGCTTCAACGGATACGAGTGTTTCGGCAATTTCTTGGCCGTACGCGCCCACATTCTGAACAGGGGCGGCGCCTGCGGTTCCTGGAATAGCCGACATCGCCTCTATACCTGAAAGGTTCATGCCGACTGCTCGTTTAACAACTTCGTCCCAGTTTTCACCTGCACCGATTTTTATGGTTGTACCCATTGAATCGTCGGCAATAACTTCAAAACCCGGAATACGATTACGAATAATGATGCCTTGAAATCCTTCATCTCGAACGATAACGTTACTGCCACCGCCAAGTATAAAGATGGGAAGATTTTGCGTATGTGCATTATTGCAAACAACTGCAACATCATCGGCAGTATGGACTTCTGTCATAAACCGAGCGTTGCCGCCTAGTCGCATCGTCGTATAGTTTTTTAGAGGTATATTTGTATGAATATCCATTGGCTTTCATTATAGCCATACATGCGAAAACTTGCTAGGAAGGCACTGCTCTCAGGATTATTACTCTTGTTCAGGGGTGGTTTTTCGTATACGTTCGTAAGCTTTGAGTTCAGTAAGGATGTCATCCATTGTCACTAACGAAGACTCAACCCCTGTAAGCCCTTCGTCGCGTACCTTCTTTTCTAATGTTCGCCGGATAATTTCGGCGATATCTGCGCCACTAAAATCTACTGCATCACTAGATATAGCGCCTATGTCAATATTTTCATCAAAAAGGTTACGTTCTGCAAGGCTGTTAGCTTTTGCTATGTGAATATCAAAAACCTGGTGGCGGCCTTGTTCGTCGGGGAGTTTAACTTCGATGATTCGATCAAGTCGTCCTGGTCGAAGCATAGCCGGGTCAATGCTATCTTTGCGGTTGGTTGATGCGACAATCATAACGTTGCCTTTGGTTTTCATGCCATCCATGTTCTGTAAGATAATGCTAATAACGCGCTGCGAAGCTTCGTGTGATCCGTTGCGGTTTGGAATGATGGCGTCGATTTCGTCAAGATAGATAATTGCGCTGTCGTCTTCGGCTGCTTTATCAAAAATCTTTTGGACGCGTTTTTCAGAGTGGCCGTACCATTTTGATGTAATATCATTTGCTGTAATCGAATAAAATGGCGCGTTTACTTCTGATGCCAATGCTTTTGCTAAGAGCGTTTTGCCAGTTCCAGGTTCGCCGTATAGCAATACGCCTTTCGGTGGCGTTGTACCCCATTTTTTGTAAAGGTCGGGATTTGAGAGGGCAAATGCTAGGCTTTTAATTTCGTTTTTCGCTTCATCCTGACCACCGATGTCGTCAAACGAAACTTCAGGCCGTTCGACGCCAAACTCGTTACTAATACTTTCCGGTGTTTTACCTTTTTCTTCTCCTGCCCCAGGAAAGGCATAACTAGTTTCTTTGCTTTGTGGCGGCGTAACTCTAATCTGTTGTTTGGGAATTGGTTTGCGTGCAGTGTCATACGAGACATAGAGTGCCGTTGTCATAATACCAAGAATATCGCTTACGGCGCTGTCGAATGTTTCTCTGCTGAGTTTAAGTGGAGGTAGGATTTCGACGGAATCATCATAGCCCTCTTTTATTTCACCAGTAGATACGTTAATTTTATTTTCCTGAGAATAACCTCTGCCTCGTCCAACAACGATTTGCGTACCATTATCTCCTTGGACAATAATATTGCCTCCTCGTTCTATGATCTCATCGTTGGCCGCAAGTGCCCTCATAGCAAGGTGTTGAGAGATTTTGTCGAATGTTTGTTCGGCGATCTCTTTCCCGTCCTTGCTGCTAGGATATTCGATGGTCCCAAGAAGTTTGAAATGTTCTTCGTCAGAACTCATATGAAGCGTTACGCCGTCAACAGGTTGTTCGGTAAGCGTGCGTACGATATTGCCTTTTTCGCTGTTTCGCGCGCTTTCGTATAGCTCGTCGGGCTGGCTGTTAACGAATGTTAATGGGCCGTCAGTGAGCGTAGGTCGGTAGACCTCGGCACTATTTTTAGGAGTAGAGTTGTTATTTTCTGGATTTACCGTAAGAGAAAGAGAGGTCTCTTTTGACTGCGAAGTAGGTTTTTTGGGAGAACGAATTCTATCAAACATCATTAGATATTTTAACAGTTTTTTTAAAATATGCAATATATTTCATAATAAGGACTTATACGCCTGGCTACAGGTTGGCGTAGGGATAAAATCTGGTATAATTACAAAGTTACGCACCCGTAGCTCAGCGGATTAGAGCACTGGTCTTCGGAACCAGGTGTCGCAAGTTCGAATCTTGCCGGGTGTACCACGAAAAACAGGTTAGCGAAAGCTAGCCTGTTTTTCGTGGTCTATCCTAAACAGGTTCTTGCTGAAGATAAGATTGAATGACCTGGCTGGCATCAATCGCAAGAGCTCGATGAGCAAGACTATTTTTCAGCACCTCATCCCTTCGTGACGAGTCGGATAAATAACTAAGTCTACTTTCAATATAGTTTTCGCTTTTTCTGCGGTTACTTTCCGTTGAATCGGTTGCGAGGAGATGGGTAGTTGCTAGATGAAGGAGGTCGAGGGGAATTTCACTTTGAAAAATGCCTTTTTCAAGATCTGGCTTTCTGGCCATCAGGAGTTCCTCGCGAAGGTTAAAAACTTGACTTGACGAGAGAGACTCTACCCCCTCATAGATATGATGAGGATCTGGATGGTTCTGGTTAATATTCATGACATCGCCTAAAGCTGACCAGAGCCAGGTTACCACTTCATGATCTATCTTTAAGGCGTCTAGTTGATCGTGCGGATTAACTATTGGTTCAATTCCAGATATGATTGCAGGGCCGTAAGGGAAGCCTTCTCTTGATTTCATACGTATATTTTAACATATATTACATATTTACGCAATAAGATATATTTATGCTTGATCATAGTGATCTGCGAGAAGGGTTTGAACTTCTCCGACTAATGTGTACCAAGAAAAACAGGTTAGCGAAAGCTAGCCTGTTTTTCTTGGGTCGATTCCTGACGAAGAAAACTAGTTAGCGATCCAGGAATTCCAAACGCCATTGGTCGTAAATGCCAAGTAGGTTGAGGTCGACACACCACTATCCGTACAAAGCTGAGGCGCGGTTTGCGATCCTGAATAAGCTGAGATTTGACCAGTGATTGAGCTATACTGCACGACCATTTGCGACTTTACCCGCGTTACGATGCTAAACTCTGATTCGTCAGTTTTGACACAATAAAATCCTGTGGCACCTGTCGGATTAACGCCATACGCAGCCTTGTTGACCTTGATGTTTAGGGTGTCCATCTCTGCAATTGTCGGATATCGGCCAAGGCTTGTTTTGAAGTACTCTACTTGTTTAGCAATGTTACTTACATCAACTTTAACGGATGCCTCATTAGCGCGATCCTGCACGCCGTCATACGCAATGACTGTGATAGCTGCAAGAATAGCAATCACGGCAATCACGATCAATAGTTCGACGAGTGTAAATCCTTTTTGGAGCGGTCGTATAATAAGCATTAACGCTATTATATCAGTTCGAGCATTTCTGTATTATTTTATTTTGACAATAATTTTGCCAGTCGTTGTTCCTGACTCTCGGGTTTCAAATGCCTCCTTGACCTGATCAAGAGGGAATACGTTACTTACTTGAGGTTTTACCGTGCCATTCTCAACGAGGTCACGGAGCGTATCAAGAACTTCGGTCGTTACTTTTGTAGATTGGTGTATTGCCGAAATTTCAAGTTCTTTGGCTTTTGCCTCGTTAGCAGTCGCAGCCATAGAAACGGCTATACCACCTTTTTTTAAGATGGCTAAAGACTTAGTAAAGTCGTCTCCTCCGACTGTATCGAATACTGCGTCGTAGCCGCTAAGCATTTCAGTGAAATCGTTTGTTTTATAGTCAATTACCTCGTCAGCACCGAGTTGCTTAACGGTTTCAATCGCGTTACCCGTAGCGGTCGTGGCGACATATGCTCCAATATGCTTTGCAATTTGAACGGCGATTGTTCCGATTCCACCAGCACCACCGTGAATAAAGATCTTTTGACCGGGTTGCAGCGCGATATGCTGGTTAATCGCTTGAATTGCCGACGAACCGACGAGTGCAAGAGAAGCCGCTTCGATAAAATCTAATCCGCTCGGGCTTTTGGCGATATTTTTTGCGAAAACCGCTGTGAACTCACCGAGCGCTCCGCTATTGCCGGCTGTTCCACCTGCTTGTCCGTATACTTTGTCACCAACGGTAAAACTGGTCACATCATCGCTTACTTCGGTTACGATTCCGGCGATGTCACCACCTAGCGTGAAGGGAAATTGAAGGGGGATATGCTCTTTCATGTATCCTTCGCGAAGCTTGGAGTCGAACGGGTTAAGGCTGGCGGCGTGAACCTCAACCAAAACCTGATTTTCTTTGAGCGTTGGTTTGTCGGTTTCGTTAATTTCGATAACAGACGGATCGCCGTATGTGCTAATTTGTGCTGCTTTCATATTCCCCCTACGATGTATTATTTCCAGTGTATCACGACACTATACTTATTATAGCAAGCATGTGCGAACCTTTAAATTTAAGTAGCGATCTTGTAATATAAAATCATCTAATAGGAGGGTGGCGTAGTGGCAACAAAAAAACAACAAGCGAATGATCAGGCAAATTCAGCGGGCGGGACAGTACTTGCTGGATGTGTTGTTATTGGAGCCGGACTTGGATTTTTAGCTGACGAACTTGTCGTAGGTGCGGTTCTTGGAACGGGTGTAGGTCTACTCGTTATGGGGCTTATGATGGTGGGTGCTAAAAAATAGCCTGGCGTGGCTGTATATGGTAAAATTTTATTATGGAAAATGAAGTCAAAACGGATGTAGTTCAACAGCAGAATACCACTAAAAAAAGCACAGAAGAGCGTAAAGCGCTTCTCGCCCAAACCCTTCAAACACAAGTTGTCGGGGGCGGTCGCATTGAGTCACAAAGTGACTTTCAAGCGGTTGTTATTAAAGGCCACAAGGTAAACCATGTCCTCCACTTTATTATTGGATTCTTTACTCTTTTCCTTTGGTGGATTGTGTGGGCGATTATTGCAATTACCGGTGGTGAAAAACGTTCGTTGCTGAGCGTTGACGAATTTGGTAACGTCCTTGTCCAGAAGATTTCCAAGTCTTAAATCCAATACCAGCCCATATTTACAGATTAACCTCTATCTGCTATAGTTTTTAGAGTTAAATATGGGCCAGTAGCTCAGCTGGTTAGAGCACCTGCCTCTTAAGCAGGGTGTCCGGGGTTCAAGTCCCCGCTGGCCCTCCAAACAAAGAACGTCGACATTTTCGCTACCGGTCGGCGTTTTTTGTTTGGGCTTATATCTTCTGGTTACTGTTGATTAGAGTAAAGTTTTAATATTGAAGTAATAACAAAAACAGCTACACCGAGTGTTGCGAGGAGGAGAAACCAAAGGCTGACTATATTGAAGGCGCGCCTTTTGTTGCTATATGTATGATTGAGCTGGCTACCGGTCATTCTGATAAAGACGACAATAAAAAGTACAAACGCTTCTAGAAAACAGAAAGCTGTAAGACCCAAGACTATACCACTTTCAGTCTGATGTGTGAGGAAGTGCTCCTGAGATGATTTACCATAAATGAACAAAACTCCTGCTAAACACAGCAGCAGATTACTGAGGATTTTAAAAACTTTACCCATTCTGTCGTCATTGCTTGGTCGAGCGAAGCTTAAAATATTTTGATACTGTCTATTTTTAGGATCTGTAAGCATGAAGTACATTATATATTAACTTTATGCAGATGCGTTTTTATGATATAGCTTTCAGACAAGGATCGTCGATCTTCTCGCTATACCGTCGGTGTTTTTTTGTTTGGCCGACAACCATATACTGCGCCATAAATACTATTTATTTCGACGGTAGACAACCATAAAGGTAGCGTTTATCATGGATCTATCAGTAAAAAAGGAGGGTGGATGAAGTATAAATTAAGAGTTAAGCATATCGGTTTAGGCATAATGCTTGTGGCGATAACAGCCATGGCAATGATGATTCCTGTGAAACCAGTCAGTGCGCATGGCAATGAGCCGGTTGTCCATACTAATGACGGTAATATTCGTGGCAAAACGACCAGTCAGGGACGATCTTTTCTGGGAGTTCCTTTCGCGGCTTCCCCAGTAGGCGAACTACGATGGAAGTCTCCCGCGAAGGTTGCTTCGTGGAATGGTGTTAAGAATACAACTGAATTTAAAAGTCCATGTGCCGCGTTGCCACTTCCGGCAAAAGTAGGTATTCCTAGCCGAAATGGCAGTACGAATGAGGATTGTCTATATCTCAATGTCTACACGCCGCAAAAAACCCACAAAAACACGCCTGTCATGGTATTTATTCACGGTGGCGGTTTTCAAAACGGTGCTGGTAGTGATCACGAAGGGGACGTGATGGCTGCAAAAAGTGGGGCTATCGTCGTAACGGTCAATTACCGTATGGGTCCGTTCGGCTTTTTGGCACTCCCTACGCTCACATCAGAAAGTTCTATGGGAACATCTGGTAACCTAGGGCTTCTTGATCAAGTCGCTGCATTAAAATGGGTGAAAAATAATATCGCAAACTTTGATGGAGATGCCAAAAACGTCACGGCATTTGGTATATCAGCAGGTGGCCGGAGCATCTGTTCGCATCTTATCTCACCAATGGCCAAGGGGCTGTTCCAGCGTGCTGTTATCGAAAGTAGCCCATGCGTACGAAACGTAAAAACGCTTGCAACATCTGAAGGTCAGGGTATGAACATTGCCGCTCAAGCGGGATGTGCTAATGCTGCAACCCAGTTGACATGTCTTCGTTCTAAATCAACGACAGAAATTCTAAACGCAGGGGGCAATTCTATTGGCACCTGGGCACCTAATGTTGACGGAGTGATCATACCGCAGCAATTTACAGACGCCGTTAATTCCGGAAAACTTAACAAAATGCCAGTCATGCAGGGAACGACACATGACGAATATGGATGGCATGTTGCTATAGGCTTTGAGAATTCTCCTGTTACGGTAGCTCAGTATCCTCAGCTGATTCAATCTATGTTTGGTGCTACAGCGCAGCCGCAGATACTTTCTAAGTATCCAGTGGGCGATTATCCAACGCCAGGTGATGCACTTGCAAGAGTCGTCACGGATGCAAACTATTCTTGTCCTGCGCGAGCAACCGACCAATTACTTTCAGCACATGTGCCAACCTATGGCTATGAGTTTAACGACCAAAATGCCCCAGACTATCTATGGGTAGGTCTACGTGGTCCGGTTCATGCGGCTGAAACGCCTTACCTATTTCGGGCGGCTAATGCAGTTAGTTCAGGCTACTTTACGCCAGCTCAGGGAAAACTTTCTGACCAGATAATTGATTACTGGAGTACTTTTGCTGATAAGGGTAATCCGAATGGCTATAACTTGCCTTACTGGCCTGCCTATATGAGTAATTCGGATAAGGTCCAATCTCTTCAACCGGGTAATACCCGTCCAATTGCGACTTTAGCTACTGACCACAAATGTGGTTTCTGGAATTCTCTGTAAGTTAATTTCAGTCACTTTTGATACCACCGGCCTCTCTGTTGCGGCCGGTGGTATCTTTTCTTTGAAAGAAATAGACTTGACGTGCATTCTGGTTATGGTATTATGGACTTGACTTAAACGGGGATTCTTATGAAAATAATTGGCCATCGCGGTGCGGCTGGACATGAACCGGAAAATACTTTAATTTCATTTAAAAGAGCCTTAGAATTAAATGTAGACATGATAGAACTTGACGTGTATGTTCTATCAACGGGTGAGCTAGTGGTTATGCACGACAACAAAGTCGACAGGACCACAAATGGCGCAGGGTATGTGATGGACTATACTTTTTCTGAGCTGCGTGAATTAGATGCGGGCCATGGCGAAATAGTTCCATTGCTCAGTGAGGTTCTTGACCTCATTGATAAAAAAGTGCCTGTCAATATCGAACTAAAAGGCCGAGCAACGGCAAAAAGTGTCGCCTCGTTGATTAAAATATATAAAGATGAAAAAGGTTGGACTGACGATCTATTTATCATATCTTCTTTTAACCACGTTGAACTAGCGGAATTCGCGGCACTAATGCCATTAATCAAAACGGGGGCATTAACAGAAGGTATATTACTTGGATATTCTGAATATGCTCAGCGTCTTGGTTCTTTTTCTGCAAATCTAAGCGCAGAATTCGTGACGGCAGAATTGGTTGACGATGCTCACAGGCGACACCTTGAAGTATTTGTCTATACGATTAATGACGAAAGCGAAGTAACGCGCATGTGCGACCTGGGCGTTGACGGGATATTTACTAATTTTCCTGATCAAGCCCGGGCGTACCTGGGTGGGTTTTGTTTGGTTACCCCTGCAGTTTCTTAACCGCGTCAATTATTCTTGTGACGCCGATACCACCACCGACCCTAGGGAAGAAGTTGAGTTTAAGGAAATCATTCAGTTCTTTCTCGACCCGGTCTTTGCCGAATAGATCAAATAGTTTTTTTGCGTATCCACCGTCGCTTATGGTGTAAAAACTCTCTTGCATTTCTTTCACGTTCGAACTACGTTCGGCGCTACCGATTGTCTCGTGACCATATAAGATAACATCAATTTTATGTGCATGATTGTCGCCATTCTTTTTCATATTCCAAAATGGCGAAGTGTAGGTGGGGAAGTCCGTACAGAACATAACCGGCCCAAAATCTTTTTGCATTTTACCTTCATGCGCATGGGTTAGTTCGGATGTTTTATAGAATTCTTTTAGTTCATCATATTTTTTGTAGAAATATGAACTGCTATCGCCGAAGCCAAGATATTCAAGTAGCTCAGTTTCGAATGTTCGCAGATCATCAATTGTCCCTTTTAGTTCGAATTCGAACATCGGAAAGATCAGTTTATGACGGCCAGGAACAGGGTTTTGTTCGTTGCGGTAACTTGTGCTGACACAAAATACTCCAGGCAGGTTGGGTTTGGTGAGCAGCTCGTATTCTAGCCACATTTGGCCGGTTTGAGGCAGCGGCCAGACTTCGCCCATGTAGTTATAGGTAGCGACCGTGTCTGGGTCTTCACACGCAGCCAGGATGCTCAGTCTATCCTGCGTGCTGACTTCACAAAACCCTTTGTTCAGGCAAAAGCTACGTAGTTTATTAATAACTTCACTAAATGCTTCGCTGTCTTCTACGCCCCTATAATTGTCTATCACTTTTCCTCCTTTGGATTAATATTTTGATGTATAAAAAAACAACCCCGAAGGGTCGTTCCAATTACATATATATTCTTGGGCAAATCATGCTTTCGAATACCTATGTTTATACATCCATATAAATTTACCATAAACAATTTATTAATACAAACAACACAACTCTTTTTCTTTCTACTAAAACCCTAGCTTGCTATACTTAATAGATATGAAACTATCTTACTACCGAATTTTTATTACAGCCCTTGCCGTTACCGGGCTTTTAATTGTATTTAAATACATCCTCCATCAATTACACCTGGAAATTATTGTTTTGGGGTCGCTTCACGGTAGTGCCGTGTCCGGCGTGATATTTGTAATTGGTTTTTTGCTGTCTGCGACGATTGCCGACTATAAGGAAGCAGAACGTATTCCAGCAGAAGCAGCATCTGCTATCGAGAATATGCATGAAGACGTGATTTCAATCCATGAAAATTACCCTAAATTTGATCTAAAGGGCTACCAAAAACAGCTTGAAAAAGTAGCAAGAAGTTTCGCGGCCGATCTTCGCAATAGCAGAAGTGATAGGGCTAAAAAAGAGCTTCACGAACTGAGCCGCCTAAGTGCCAGTATGGAGAAAGCAGGTGTGCCCGCCAACTTTATTGTCAAGCTAAAGCAGCAACAGTCGCAACTGGTTCGTCATCTGTTTCGCGTTAACTATATTCAGCGAATTACCTTTGTGCCATCGGCAACGATCTTGGCCTGGTCAATCGTATTTCTGGCAGTTGCGCTTTTGATGTTTACTGAAATCGAGCCTTTTGTTGGCGGTATGATGCTAACGGGAGCAATTACGTTTATCATGCTGTACGTTTTGCTTTTGATCCAAGTTCTGAAAACGCCGTTTCACCATGAGGGTCAGACAAAAGACGATGTCAGCCTATTCTTATTTGAACGCACTATTGATCATCTTAAGAAAGGAAAATAAACGGTGGAAGAAAATCAGCTTAATGAGCACGGTGAAAAAACTGGTGTTTGGAAAAACTTCTTTAAAGACGGCAAATTAGAAAGTATCATCGAATACAAGGCAGGTAAAAAGCATGGCCTCGCCAGGCATTATCTGTTAAATGGACAGCTGAAAGCCGAAGGTAGATTTGAAGAGGGTGAATTCGAAGGTCCATGGAAATGGTTTCGTGAAAATGGCAATTTATTGCAAGAGGGTAACTTTAAAGCAGGCAAACAAATAAGGCTATGGAAAAGGTATCACCCGAATGGTAATCTTTATGACATTGGTAACTATGATTCCAGGGGCAAAAAAACAGGTGAATGGAAAGTCTTTGGCAAAGACGGCGAGCTCGTTCGGGCAAAAACAATAAAATAATAAGATAGAATAAGCATAATAGCTGGTTTTTCATGGGTGGGTCAATTGGCATTTCACGATCGTACACCTCTAAATAGTAGTAAGATAGATATCATGACCCACGACGAACGGCTGAAAACGTATAAAGACTTAATTGATAAAGACATTGCCGAATATTCTAAAGTACTTTTGGATAATACCGAAGATGAGTATGGTGCATACTCGCGCGAAACGCTCGAATCTTTCGTGGCCATTCTTGGTCGTGGTGGCAAGCGCCTTCGGGGAGCTTTGACAATCGCAAGCTATGAAATGATGGGTGGTACGGACCGCACCATGATCATCCAGGCGGCGCGAGCGATTGAAATGATTCATGCGTACGTACTCATAATCGACGACATTGCTGATCGTTCCGATATGCGTAGGGGCGGACCATCGGCGCATAAAATTATGCAGGAATATCATCATAAAAATCATTTAAAAAGTGACGATGCTCATTTTGGTGAATCGATGGCAGCGCAAGCCGCGCTAATTGGGGGGTATTTAGCCGAACTCATAATCGACGACCTTGGTATTTCTGCGGAAACGAAGCTCGCTGTGTTAAGAAATCTCCACAGTAACCTGGTTCGAACTGGTCATGGGCAGCTTCGTGATATCTTAAACGAAACTCTGCCAGAAGTTACCGAAGACGACGCGCTGTGGACGGCAAAATATAAAACCGCATACTACACGGTCGTTAATCCACTGGAAATGGGCGGAATCCTTGCGGGCGCAACTAAAGAAGACCTTATGATCCTTCGCGAGTATGGTACGTATGCTGGAATAGGGTTTCAGATTACGGATGATATCATTGGGATATTTGGTGATTCTGCTGCGACCGGCAAATCATCGCTCGATGATCTTAAAGAGGGAAAGATCACTGTTCTTATGACCAAGGCATTGCAGATGGCTGGTAGTGTCCAGCGGCAACAATTGCTGGCTATGCTAGGGAACGCACACGTTAATGACGAAGATCTAAAGAAATGCCAGCAAATTCTTGCAGACACTCGTGCGCTAGAATACGCAAATCAAAAAGCCAAAGCCTTGGCAGGGCAAGCACGGGACGTACTCGCTCGTGCTCCTTCTACGTGGAGTCCTGAGTTGGTTGGATTTTTGGATCATCTAACGGAAGTATTCGTAGAAAGAAAGACGTAAACAGATTTTGAACGCGGTTCTTTTTGTTTATGTCCTACCTCTGGTACAATAAGGTGTAATGCCAAAAATATTAGACGGAACCGAACTAGTCGGATATATCAAAGAGCGCCAAGCAAAACAGGTGCGCGCTTTGAGACAAGCGTCCAAGGTATTTCCACGCCTCGTGGTTATTAAAAGTACGTCTGCCACAGCGGTTATTGACACGTATGTGCGCATGAAACAGCGCTACGCCGAAGATATTCTAATTGAAACTGTCGTTGAAACAATAGATGAATCTGAAATGATAAGCGCGCTTCAGCGCCTCAACGCCGATCCCATGGTTCACGGGATTATCGTGCAGCTGCCATTGAAGGATATTAGCAAAACTGACGAAATCGTTGATCAGATTGCACCCGAAAAAGATGTTGATGGACTTGGCAAAAATGCTGGTTTCGAAAGCGCAACAGCGGGTGCGGTTAGTTGGCTTTTGGCCGGATATGCAGTTGAATTAACCGGTAAAAAAATAGCCATAGTCGGTAATGGGCGTTTAGTCGGAGCTCCCCTTGCGAAAATGTGGCGCGACAGCGGCCATGACGTAACGGTTCTTGATAGTACCCATGCTGACATTCCAGGCGTACTTCGTCAAAGCGATGTCATCGTCAGTGCTACGGGCGTGCCTAATCTTATTAAAAGCGACATGGTGGCAATTGGCGCAACGGTTGTTGATGCAGGCACCGCCAGCGAAAACGGCGTCATCGTCGGTGATGTTGACCCAAGCCTAAGAGACCGCGATGATCTAAAAATTACACCCGAAAAAGGTGGCGTAGGCCCGCTCACAATCGCGGCACTTTTTGATCACGTTATTCAAGCAGCGCAAACAGTGGCTAGTACTAAAAACTAAGAAAGTCCGAGGGCTTCTTTGACTCGTCCAACAACCTGGCGTGGAGTTAGATCTGCTTTGACGATGTAGCTGTGAATGGAAAGATTTTTTAGGCTCTTTGGAGCTTCTTCTTCACCTAGGTTTGTCAGGATGATAACTGGGATATCTTTACCCCAGTCATGAGCACGCATTTCGGCTAATGCTTCGGCACCATCCATGTGGGGCATTTTCATATCAAGCAGGATAAGGTCGGGCTGAAATTCTTCAACTAAGGCAACCCCACGCTCGCCATTATCGGCAAGCTGTACTTCGAAACCGTCCGCCTCAAACTTCATACGGTACATCTGGCTAATTACTGGATCGTCTTCGATGATTGCTATTCTTGTCATATAGTTCAATGATACAATCTTTGCAAATTTCTAGCAAATAGATTAAAGTTGCTAATATCACATTATGTATTAATATATGGATAGTTAAGATTAATTTTAGACTATTTTAATATGGATAAACCAAAATGACTGAAAACACAAGAAAAAATTGGCTAAAAAAAATTAAAGATCAAGGTGAAGTACCAACTCCGTATATATTAACGGATCTTAGTATTGTAGAAGACAGCGCAAAACGACTAAAAAGTCTGCTCAATAATGTAAAAATATACTATGCCGTTAAGAGTAACTCCGACCCTAAGATCATAGAACGACTAAACCCTATCGTTGAAGGATACGACATTGCTTCACTAGGAGAATGGGAATTGTTACGTAAGAAGAAGGTCTCGCCTAAACGAGTCCTTTTTAGTAACCCCGTAAAAATACCGAGTCACATAGAAAAAACATATAAAGATGGGCTACGCTATTATGCACTGGATAGCACCGACGAGATCAAGAAGCTGAGCCGGCTTGCTCCGGGTTCGAATGTCTATATTCGAGTTCAAGTATCTGACTACGGAAGTAAATTTCCGCTCTCGAAAAAAACCGGACTACTACCTGCTCACGTTACAGAATACGCATCGTTTGCAGAGAGTATGGGATTAAAAGTGTGCGGACTCGCGTTTCATGTCGGATCGCAATCCGAAAACCCTCAGGTATGGGATCGTGCATTTGAAATTACAGGAGAACTCATCACCCGACTCCAGGAAATGGGCTGTAAGATGGAATTCCTGGATATTGGCGGTGGTTTTCCTGCGGATTATGGACAACCTATTCCGTCAATTTCAGTGATCTGCCGCCTTATTAACAAGGCGATTAAGAAATATATCCCCGCAGGAATTGAAGTCGTAGCAGAGCCAGGTAGGTTTCTTGTAGCAGAGTCGAGTGTTATTGTGACTGAAATTATTGCTCGTGAACACCGCAGCGGAACAGACTGGCTTCATCTTGATATGGGAGTTTTCCAGGGCATTATGGAGCCACTCGAGATGAGATCATGGAAATATCCTACGTTTACCGAGAAAAATCCTAGGGGGTATAAAAAGGATTTTGTTCTTACCGGGCCTACTTGTGATGCATACGACACTATCGGTACGGACTATTCGCTGCCCTCAGAAATGAACACAGGAGACAAGATCTATATAGGTTCTGCGGGTGCTTATACTTCTGTCTATGGTTCAAATTTTAATGGTTTCGAGAAGCCAGAAGTGAGATTTGTGAGATGAGTAACATAGAAGCAGCTCCAGGCCTAAGTAATGAATATGAATCAAAGCCATTTCTGGGTTATGACGAGTACCGAACATTATGCGAGGAATCACAACCGGATGTAGCGCGTAAGACATGTCTTCCAACCCCGGAGGATTATGAGGCAGCACAAGCGAATTCAAGAACTATCTATGTCGAGCTGGGTGATCGACGAGTACCCTTATTTACTCCCCTCGAAAGTGTCGGCGGTTACAATCCAGAAGCCAGTCAGCGAATGACCGAGAGTGAAGATATTTTTGTGCTTAGTTTGCCTTTTGAAGTAATTAACGAACAGGAGATAGATATCTCATCTCAACTCGCGCGTCTTGATGGTAATGCGGCGGTAATTGTCGAAACATCATCTAATCGCACAGCTGAGATGCAAGCAAAGGTTGCCGAGATAAACCCTGAGGGTGGTGTCTATGAATTTCTTGATCCACGGCTCAAAGGAGAACGCCAGAAGGCCAACGTCTCCTTTTACGTGGCCTACATGGAGGCGCGCGACGATGAGGGCAACCTCATTCCGTTGCGAAGAGATAGAACTTTGCTTGAGGCATACAACCAAGAACACGAAACAACTGGCGGAGGGCCCGTTAAATTAATTGAGGCTCAAGACTTACGTGAAGATAGGAAACTTCGTGACGATCTTTGGCATCTTCACGAGGATAGATTTGATTGGCTAGGAAAGTATCATCCGGTTTCAATGCAGGAAACTGAAGCTTATTTTAACTACATTCTCTCAAATGATCACACTCATTCATTTGCTAGTTTTGAGGAAAATGAGGAGAATAAAAAAGTCCCAAACATTCAAGGTATTATCATGGACGATGGGCTAAGTCAGGTAGGATGGGCTACTGATTCTTTTAAAGAGCAGATGCGGGCAAAACTAGATCCTGAAAATGATCGTATTCAGTTTTACTACGGTATTGCAGGCAAGAGCAGCGAAGATAAGATGGCGCATCTCTCTGAAGCCGTTATTGCGCAGTATGCTCGCTTACTGAAGCAAAACGGAGGAAGAACCTTAGTGATGTTTGAGTCTACAAATATGTCCAGTGGGTATATTCCTCGTATGATTGGCGCATACTCGGCTGCTGAGCCAAATGGGGTGAAGCTATCTCAGGATATCGTAAAACTAGCAACGCTTGACTACTGGTATCTTAAGCCTCAAGCTCAGAGTCAAGAATCATCGCATGACGACTTAGACTTAGCAGCATAGTGGGTCGAAAGAGACTCTTAAGATGCGATTATGTGAAGAAATCGCAATAGAATCACTGTTGCTTGACTACTGGTCCTTGACGGCTGATTCTAACCATACAGTGTAGCGTTGCAAAAACTTAGCAGGCCTAAGAATAGTCTTAATAAACTTAAGACCATCTTTACCTAGATCTTGTTCACAATTTAGCCACTGAATACCTTCTGATTGAGCAACAATAGCAAGGTGATGCACGGTGAAGCCAAAAGCCCCTGGATAGTCGGTGTCGTATTTCAGGTGATTTCCGATTAACCATCCTTTATGCGGTGGAGCATGAACGATAGTAATACATGCAAGTTCATTCTCCACATAAATACCATATGCACGAATATCAAAGTGCTGGGCAAGATCGAGGTGTTTATTGATTGCATTTAACTCGACTTTCGCCGGATCATTGCTGTGGGCCATGTTCTTTTTCGACCATATTAGAATAGCAGAGTCAATGATTGCTCTATCTAGAGGATCGGTGCAATTGAATAGTTTTGTATGAATACTTTTTCCGCTTGCAAATTTAATAACTCTTTCTCGTAAGTTTCTATAGTGCTTGCCTTGCATGCCTGCTAGATCAGTAGTGTTGTACACATAATCTTTATTATCAATATCTTCCTCAATTCTAATGTCGACGCGATTGAGTTGTCGGATAGTGTCAATTATTTCTTCGGGAACATATGATAATTTCACACAATCTGTGTGCGTTGTTAGGAAATCTAGAAGACTATCTGCGGCTGTTGAGATATTAGAGCTTCCCACAAGTGAATAGCAAGTAGCGTCGTCATCGAGTATGTTGGTGAATCTGATAACAAGATTATTGTTTAGGTCGCTGGCCTCTAGATCATTATGGTAATCGAGCCATATTATCAGATTGTCAAAACTGAAATCCGAATAAGGCTCGTTAAGCTGAGAATAATAATGGAGATAGGCATGTTTGTCCTTCACAGTAAGCTTGCGAAATTCGGGAAATTTAGGGAAAGACATTTTTGCGAAAAACCTCTATAATATTGTTAATGCTTAAACGTAATACTTTCGATGCAGTTTAATGTAATTTATTATACTCTCTATTTGTCAGCTATCCTTGGAATCATTATAATATCCTTCCTCGTCTATTCTAGACGACGTGAACCAGAGTACCGCTATTTTGCTATATTTTCAGTTTTGCTTAGTCTTTGGCTTACTTTCCAATTTTGCACCCAACTCTTTTCTGATAACTTCGTAGTCAGTACGACTTTATTGCTGCGATTATCTGTGGCTGTAGCGCCTTTCTTCGCAATCTATTTCTATTTCTTTGCTATTGAGCATGCAGGTCTAAAAGCTAGGAAAAAGATTCATTTCATTCTACCTGCAATTTTGGCGCTAGTGACCATACAGAGCTCACTGGCGGTACAGAGTGGTACCGCCTCAATCGATGGAATCACATTGCGTGACGGTCCATTATATTTCCCCATTTTTGGAGTTGCTGCTGCCTACATTCTCGTGTCGATATTTTATATGTTCAAAGGCAACAAATCACCTAAAGTTAGTTCCAATCCTGCAAGGAAGCAGGCGAATAATATTCTTATAGCAGGTGTCTTGCAAGCTTTGATCATCATCTCTTTAGCGGCAATTTTTCTTTCTGAAGAACCACTAGCCCAGGTGCTGAGTCCTTTTGCTCTTTTTCTGATGGTTGCCATTTTCAGTTATGCAATAATTCGCCACCAGCTCTTCGATATACGACTAATCGCTGTAAGGGCACTAACATATTCATTTTCACTTGTTACAATTGCAGCACTCTATTCCTTGTTAGCTTTTGGTTTAATCAACACCGCGCTGGAAGGTCAGCATGATTTTCTACAAAAGGCTTTATATCTATTTATTGCACTTTTATTAGCTCTAACGTTTTCTCCTCTGAAGTCTTTCTTTGACAGGATTACTCGCACCATTTTCTATCAGGATTCATATAAATCACAAGAGGTGATTGATCGATTCAGCAGCACATTAGTGAGTACGGTTGATATTAAGGATTTAAGTCAAAATGCAGGGGAGATATTAAGATCAGCTATTAAATCGCAATACATTGCGATTCTGTTAGCTCCGACTAGTCAAGAAGACACTAAGCCACGCATTATGATAGATGGTCAAGATAAGGGGCTAAACCAAGAAGAGCTTTACGGGTCATTATCAAAACATTCTGAGAGATTATTCATACAAGATGAAATATACGGGGATCGAGAGCGTCAGAAAGTCTTTAAAAGTATGCATAATTCTAGTTGTGCAGTTGCTGCTCGTCTTGAAACCCATGGTGATTTTATCGGATATGTACTATTTGGTTTAAAAAACAACGGTAAACCGTATACGCATCAAGATATTGAGCTAATACGTATTACCACCGATGAATTAGCCTTGGGAATACAAAACACACTCAGATTTGAGGAGATTCAATCATTTAACGTTACGCTACAGGCAAAAGTTAATGAGGCAACATCACAGTTAAGACGTACTAACACAGAATTACGACGCCTTGACGAAGCCAAAGACGAATTCGTCAGTATGGCCTCGCATCAACTTCGCACGCCGCTAACGAGTGTTAAAGGCTACTTAAGCATGGTTCTTGAGGGAGATGCGGGCAAGATTAGCGATACACAAAAAAAGCTTTTGGGTGAAGCTTTCACAAGTAGCGAACGAATGGTACATTTAATCAATGATTTCTTAAACGTATCACGTCTGCAGACGGGTAAATTTATGCTGGAAAGTCGCGCACTAAATCTTGCAAAAATAGTTGGTCAAGAGGTTGATAGTTTGCAGTCAACAGCCGGAGCGCATGCCTTGAAGCTTCGTTACCGTATGCCATCACACTTTCCTATACTCTATATCGATGAAAGCAAGATTCGACAGGTGGTTATGAATTTTATTGATAACTCGATCTATTATTCAAAAGAAGACTCTACAATCACAGTTACTCTAGAGATTGAGGATTCAGAGGCTGTTTTGAAAGTTCACGATACAGGTATCGGAGTTCCCGAGGCGGAACAAGTTCATATATTTACCAAGTTCTTCCGCGCGGCAAATGCGCGTCGCCAGCGCCCCGATGGAACGGGCGTAGGACTTTTCCTGGCTAAAAAAGTAATTGTTGCTCATGGCGGCAGTATGGTATTTGAATCAACTGAGAGTGAGGGAAGTACGTTTGGATTCCGTTTGCCTATTAAGAAATTAAGCACCGCTCCCGCTGATGATACGGATGAGCTCAAAAAGTAGCCAGATAACAACGAGTCCTACAGCTACGGCGATAAGAACGGGCTTAGCGATACGTTTTTTCTCAAACCACCACTGACTAAGTACATTACGATTTGCCGCACTAAGGCGCGTAACGGTTGGCCGCGTGACGCTAGCATCACTGCCACGGTAGACTTTGTTGCGTTTTTTCTTGGGTTTACTACTCATAACTATATTCAGTATAACAAAAACCACCCCCGTTTAGAATGCGGAGGTGGTTATGAGCTATAGGCTGACGCCTGGGAAGGGTTTGGAGCGGTCAGTCTCGGAAAAGGGATAGCCTTTCTTGTATATAAATACACAAGCTATAGCCTAAATATATCATAAATTAGCGTAAAAGTCAATAAAGATGCTTTTTGTCTAATAGCCTCTTGATACAGAGGCGGTTTTTTGGTACAATTGGCCAAGTTAAGGTCTCATCGTCTAACGGTTAGGACACCAGGTTTTCATCCTGGCAATCCGGGTTCGATTCCCGGTGAGATCACCATGATATTATTATAGTTTTTACAGAGAGGAAAAGTTCCAATATTTATTGTTGGAACTTTTCCTTTTTTCACTACATCTGCTCTTTAGTGTTCGATTCCCCGGAGGTAAGAGAAATAGAGTGGACACAAACAGAGACCTGCCAATCTGGCCCATAAATAGCTTGGAATAGGTTGTTAATGATAGATTTCAAAGCTACATCTCGATTCATATATGACACCACATGCGGGAGGGTAGGTATTATAACTACGTTCCGCGAATACAGCAGGACATTTGAAAAGGCTTGCTGACGCCTAGATAGCTTAACTACTCTCGCGCTTTCTTCTGCTCGTATAACACGAAAAGGTGGCAAGAACTTGTCACTCGTGCGTCAACTACGGATTTACTGGCGCTAACTCTAAATATATAGTTGACACATACGTTACATACTGTTATGGTATTACTAGTCTGACAATTGTCAGGTCAACGCATTCGAGTTCTCGGAGGGAATCACATGCCCGGTGGTAATGGCCGCAACAGCAAGCGGCAGACCAGCAGGACGCACCACGACGGGACCGGCCAATCTGGCCAGCAGCAGCGCAACCAGGCCCCGAGGCCGCAGCGCGGCAATGGCGGAGGACCCGGCTTCGGCCAGTCCATCACGAACGCCATCTTCGGCCCCGCACCGCGGAGCACCTCCCACGGCGGTTCGAGCAAGAACCGCAAGAAGAAGGGTGGCGGCAGCCGCTGAACTGAGCCTGTCGGCTCATGCGTAAAGGCCAACCTCTAGGGTATAATGAAATTATCTATGTTACATACCTACATTCATCATAAGGAATATTCTGGCGCGTCTTGGGACGTAGCTCATATATACGAACATCTTGTTACGCGCTCATTCCATGCGTACTTGGAGTCGCTCAACATACACCCCGGCTTTATTGGTCATATTAGTGGCGACACTTTTGAGCGCATTATCTTCCTAAATGCAACCTTCTATAGTCAACAGATTGCAGATGCATATAAGCATTTTCTTGCAAAATCTGAGCTGGTTGATATTTCTTTTGTGCCACAAATGCTTCTTGAATGTGAGACTGAAGAAAAAGTAATCTTCACTCTTCAAGATAAAGTAAAATTTAACGAGCAGCTCCGAACGCTTGTCGCCGAGCCGTGGGTTAATAATGATTCAGTACCACAAAGTTTTATTAATGAAACAACGAATCCTGAGATTCTTTTACAGGTTAAGCGAGCTGCAAAAGAATTCCGTGATGTGAGCGTGGGCGTATATGTGGATGTTAATGATCTGGATAATGAAGAACAGGTATTATTTCTACGGCTTTCTGCGCTCATTGGTGACGTGATTGGTTATGTAATTCGCAAAGAGTTGCACGGTTCTTACTATATCGCTAGTTCACCTATCTCAAAAGATACTAACATTATGGGCAGTACACACCATATTCGCTTTCAACAAAGCACTTCTCTTAAGTCTGTCCAAGAGATTGCCGAAGCTGCAATTAATGACATTGATGTCCAGTCTGTAACGCCACTGGTCTTAGCCCAATTTGAAGAGTTTTCAGACCGAGCGACATGGAGGACATTCGTAATAGACTACTATCGTCATACGGGCATTGTGACAAATACCGCGTTTATAGCTTCCTTAGCGACCCTAGAGAGAATCGGCGCTATTCTCTCTAAAGTAAAGATCCATGTTCGTCCTATTCAAAAGAGTGACAAAGAGCATCTCTCGTAGGCGCTATATCCCTCTAAGGGCGTAGACACGCATGGTGCAGCGGTTCTTAAAGATCTCTCCTTTTGACAATATAGTCAAGCCAGTATCTCAGCCATTATTAATGCCTAATTTTTCAAGCCGCGCACTTATTCGCTCCAAATCTCCCCATAAAGTGTTCCAAAACTGGTCCGGCAGGGTCACCACGACATCATTTTCACTATTCTGGGAACACCTTCCAGATGGCAATAAGCTTCGACAGAGTTCGGAGCTTATTGTTTATCAAAACACTGTCTCTGTAAAGTGTTCCACGATTTATTTTTCCCGCATGGCGTGAGGTGAGCATGTATAGTAAAATGGCCCACTCATGTGTTAAACTGTATCTCTTTTAGCCGGATGCGCTACCGCCAAGGTCTCATCGATACTCTTTCCCATGAGCGACTTACTTAACGGAGCAATCCACTCACCAAGACGTGTCGCAAGAGGATTTAGAGCAACATCTTCTTGGGCTATTTGGATATCTTCACTTGTCTTATTAATGTAATTAGTCGCTATATCTCGAGTGTGAGTAATTCCCTGAATCCATTCATCGTGTGAAATTCTCTCCAAGTCCGTATCGCCGAGGCCACGCTTCAATCTCTTAGCAGCGAGCTGCGCTGCAAATATCGTGGGAGTAGTGTAATTTCCTAGATCAATGTCAGATTCTGCTTGCTTCGATCGACCATTCCGTATTGTTCGATTAAGCCACGATTCGACGTCCTCCGCGTCATCTACGAGTTGAAACGCTATACCCAAGTTGTGTCCTGCCTGGATAACCTTATCTGGTTTCGTGTGATGTTCAGGCGATGTATCGTGACCAACCTGGATTGCTAACTCAAACATTGCTGATGTTTTGCCACTATATGCTGCGATACATTGGGCAATTGTTTTTGTGAGACGAAACCTCTCGTGTAGTTCAGTTTGTTGTGCAATGTTTATTCTATCAATAGTCATAATAAAGTGACGCTGAAGAGCTGCTGAAGCAAGCAACAGCGCATGACTCGACAATATATTGCCTATCATGAGAGCTTGCTCGATACCCCTTCCTTCAGACAGAGTAGTATAGTGACGTCTCATGTTTGCTTTATCAATAATATCGTCATGAACCAAAGTAGAGGTGTGAAGCATCTCTAAAGCAACGCACTTTTCAAGCAGAGGAGTCGAAGGTTCACCCGCTGTAGCCAAAGCTAGTCTGCTTCGCAGCATTCGTCCTGCGGCAAGCAGTTCGACAAACTCCTCCATGTCATAAGGCGCCAGTATCTCCTCGTAGGCTTCCTTTAGTAGGCCCTGTAACTGTTCTGTAAATTCGTGTTCAGTATTAGTCATCTGATTTTTAGTGTATGAGCCAAACTGATTAAATTCAAGCTGTCATTTATTCAACCTTAATACCTAATTCTTTAAGTCGCTCACTCATTCGCATTAAGCTTGGCCATACGGTGTTCCACATTTGGGACGTAAAGATCACCAAGTAAAACACCCATCCTCGCCGATGGGTGTTTTACTTGGTGAGTTTCCTAGAGGTCTTAGGACCTTTCTCTAGTTGACATAATATTATTTATATTCTAAAATACATTATCCAATCGCATCGGAAGGATTCTGGTAATTCCAGATCAGCCAGGGAGGCAAGTAGTGTCCGGTTTCTTGACCAAGAAAATGGTCGGCCAGGCCATCGACATGGCAATGCCGTCGATCGATTTCGTGCTTCGCACCGTCGCCAAGCGGCACGCGGGACACCTGCGCGTGTCCACCGTCGTCAACGGCGGATGGGAAACCATCGCGACCCGCGACTTCGGAGACCGCAGTACGTGGCAGCACGAGTACGAGGAGCACGCGACCGGCAAGGAGGAGATCAGCCAGCGGACGGGCAAATCGTCTCGTGCCGTTCAGAGCATGTACCCCGAGTTGCTCGAGCATGATGATACCGTCTACTACGGCAGTGTCATCAGCCCAGGAGGCACCATCGTCGTCGCCTTCTCGGGCGTCGAGGCTCTCGAGGCTCAGCGCGCTGCCGGCCAGTCGTTCTTCTTTCGCGAAATCGACTAGCTACCCATTCACACCCTCACGAGAGGAGATGCACCTGAAAAACGGAGCACCCTCGACGGGGGTGTTTCCATACCTAGTTGATTTTAAAAAGAAAATAGCTCGATGCCTGCTGTGGCCGAGCTATTTGGAGACGAACGAATTTTTTATAGAGGCCAGATTTTGGCGTTGACTGTCTTGTTGCCGTAATTTGCAATGTGCAGTATCAACTCATATTCTTTGTCCGAACCAAGAGTTGTTACTTGGGTTACAATCGCTTCGGGGTCCGGATCGGGGGTGATATGGATCGAGAAACCTCTAGGGGGATTGTTTGCTGTAAAGTTACCGAGTGATATGCGAGGTTGACCATGCGCTTTTACTTCCACTTTACCGATAGGTGTCTTTTCAGGATTCGCGCTCCTCGCATGGTGCGAAGCTTGACTCTTTGTTTTCAGTTTTTCTGTGGACGTTGCTGGTTGCGATGTGTTTAGCATCATAAGCATCACCTTTCATAACTTAGTAAGTACCCTGGGAAGTGACTTTCTTCAGGGAAAGTATGTACATACACTTCGAAAGGTGTTACAATTACATTTTTAAGCTTGTAAATGGACTTAGAAAAACACAATAGATAAGGTACAATAGTACCCGACAATTGGATGGGTAAGCAAGCGCGCTGCTTACTTTTATGTTACACGTTTTTGGTGTAACATACAATAGTAGAAGGCGAAAGAAATTATATATTATGCATTATTTTAAACATTCCGAACTCGTTGACAGATACCATGTGTCTTTAAAGACCGTGCATAATTGGATCGACGCTGTAAAACAAAATAAACTTGATCTAAAACTATATGAATCTAGCGGTAGAACATACATTGAGAATACTGCTAAGAATGTGATGATCCTTGAACAACTCGTGGAAAAAGGCAAAAAATACCGTAATACTCTTCACCATAAAGTTGCTACCCCTACTCTACAGTTCTATACGCTCTACAGTCGCAAGCAAATCCTTGATATAATCTCTAGTCTTAATATTCATAAAGAAATACCTCGACAATATAATTATTTCGATGGTGGCGCAACAAACTGGGAAAAGTTTGCAGATCGTATGTGGGAAGAGAAGACCCCGAGTCTTCTAAAAAGTACCGTCGAACTCATGAAAGCTAATCTTGGTGCAATAGATTCGCTTCTCGAGGGCCATAGCCGGGTTAATGTGATTGATATTGGCCCCGGTAATGCCGTCCCCGTGAGAGATTTACTCGCACATCTGCTAGAAAGAGGTGTACTGCATCGATATATTGCTATAGATATTAGTGAATCAATGTTACGTATTGCTGAGAGAAACATTAAAGAATGGTTTGGCGATAAGATTAAGTTTGAGGGCTACGTAAGAGACATAACTTATGAGCGGTTTGATGACGTCCTTGTAGATGATATGCTCGACAGCGATGCAGATAAAACTATCAATCTAGCACTCTTGTTAGGTGCTACTCCTATGAACTTTCAGGCACCTTACGATTTGCTAAAAGTTATCTACGCAAGTATAGGTCGGGATGATCTTTTAATCTACACGGATAAGCCTGATACTGAAGCTGATCGTCGCTATTTTGATGTGAACGCTGATCCTGGTGTTAGTGCTCTCTCTCCTAAATATAGTTTCATTTTCGATCTCCTTAACATAGACGAATCACTTTATGATGTCGAAATGGGCTTTAATAATGAGAAGCGAATACGATATATTCACGTACGGCTGAAAGTTGCGCTTACAATAAGCTTTAAATTCGAGAACAGTGAACGTGATGTAAAGCTTGATAAAGGTGACACGATTTTACTTTGGCGAGCATGGCACCAAACTGTCCTTGAGATTGTCTCTGAATTTGAAAAAACCGGTTTCACACTGTTACATTCAAGTTTGACCAAGGACCGTCAGTATTTTCTATCTATCTCTGGTATAGAAACAAAACAAGAGCTTAACCAATCGTAGGACAGTGTTTCTAATAGTGAACCCAATTTTACAGCGGCCATACCTCCACATCTAGTGTAACGTTACCGTAGTTAGCGATATGCAGTACGAGCTCGTATTGCCATTCTGTCCCAATCTTTGCTACTTGCGTAATGATAGCGTCTGGTCCGGGATCGGGGTTAATATGGATGACAAAACCCTTAGGGGGAAGATTAGCTGTAAAATTACCGAGCGACACACGATCTTGCTCACCTGGACTGAGGCTTCTTGAGTATAGTGCACTTGTTCCTGAATCATTCCTCTTAGCTGCCTTGAACTGCGAAGTTTTTGTCATTGTGACTCTACCTTTCGTCACTTAACTTATGTAAAAACGAGCTATGTTAATTGTATGTTACAAGATTTTATAGGAACATACAACTATAAAATAGCGATATAGCATCTTTTTTCATGTACGATACCAATAATCAAAGGAACATATATCGAATCGGGGTATAATGTGGTATAGTAAAGGCTTATTATGAAGTATTACAAAAACAGTGAATTAACCCTACGCTATAATGTTTCGGATAAAACTGTGCGTAATTGGATTGCTGCAAGTAGTAATAAAAAGCTGGGCTTGAAGCTATATGAGGAAAATGAAAAAAAATATATCGCTGACTCAGTTGCAAATAACTATCTTCTCGCTCAACTTGCTGTAACAGGGAAAAAGTATCGCAATAATCGCACTCATAAAATTCTGAGTCCTTCACAAAAATTTTACGATTTATATACGACTCGTCAAATTATAGAGATAGCTAATTCATTAGATAAATATCATGAGCTATCATGGCATTATTCTTATTTTGGTGATGCAGCTAAATACTGGGACAAGTATTTGTACGAATTATACAATGCGGGGAAGGGCAATTTGCTCACTAACACAGTCGAAACACTTCATCTCAACCTTCCCTATATAGATGCGATTATAGGGTCATACAAATATGTAAATGTAGTAAATATATGCATTGGGAACAACCTTGCGGTGCGTGAGGTGCTAGGTCATATCCGAAAATCTGGAAAATTAAAGCGGTTTATTATGATGGACATTAGTCCGGATGTTCTAGATATATCAGAACAAAATACTAAAAAATGGTTCAAGGACACTTTTATAGTAGAGAAACACCTTATAGATATTCGCCATGAGACTTTCGGTCATATTTTAGCGCAGGATAGCTTTGGAGCGGATAGTTCTAAGACGGCGAACCTTATCTTCTTTGTGGCAGGGCCAATCGTGAATTTCCGAGATCCTGGCCATACCTTTAAAACGCTCCACGACAGTATGGGAAAGAGCGATTTTCTCTTCATCTCTCACAAAAGAGATACTGATCAGTCGCGTGGTTTTTTCGATTTTAATATAAAATCTGACGCAACGTTGCTTAGTTTTCGACATAAAATGCTACCTGATCTACTTAATATTAAAGAGTCATTCTATGAGGCAGAACAAGCATATGATGAAAATAGAAAGCTTCGGTATATACAGATTCGGTTAAAGGTGGGTTTTTCACTTGAGTTTAAGGTTGAGAAGTTTAAGAAAACGGTAGAGCTGCAAAAAGGCGATACTATTCGTTTATGGTGGTCACGGCAGTATTCTGACCAAGAGAGTGTCAATCTGCTTAACGAGGCGGGCTACAGTGTTTTGCAGGCCGTACAGTCAGTTGATCGAGAGTTATTTTTGACTATCTCAAAGCTTAAGCCTTAAGGTAGGAAGACCTTTATTGTATTATTGGGTTAGAGTAAGTCAACCAATAACGTAAGTGAGGCAAAATGAATTCTGATAAAGACCTATCTAGCGACTCAACTAGTGAAAAAGTTACCCCGACTGAAGCGCTTTCCGAAAAAGCAAAAGTAAAGGAGCCGTCCTTAGCTCAGGCAATACCCGAAGGATCAACGGATAATCCGAGTACGTCCGGGACGATGGTTCTTCAGTGGCTTACCTATGCACTATGGGGGTGGACGATTGTAGGTGTTGCGTATCTCATATCTATCACGGCGACATTCGTGTTTGAGGGTGGACGGCTAGCGAATTCTTTTCAAGAACCTGTTGCCTACGGGATCGCGGCTGTTTTAGTGCTGCTGCCGGTTTCTCTTCTTTGCGATATCTTTTATTCACGGCAAGAAGTTGAACATAAAAAAGGCGCTTCATCAGTTATTATGGTGATCCATGCGGTTCTATTTGCTCTTTTTGCCATCGGTACGCTTATTGCGGCCGTGTTTAGCTTTGTGAATATATTTCTGTCCGGATATCATACGAGCCCACAAGTTATTCTTGTTACCGCGACAAGCATGTTCGTGCTGTATGTTTTAACGCTAATCCGTACGGTCAAGCCATTCGAAATTCGCAAACTAAGGTTTATTTATAGAATTGTCATGAGTATCATTGTCCTAGGTGTTTGCGTATGGGGCATCGTAGGTCCTGTTGCCGCAACGGCAATGACTAAAGATGACCGAGCAGTGAGTGAAGGGCTAACTACCGTAAGTACGGCCATTAGCAGCTTCACGGCAAACAGCCATACGCTTCCTAAGGATATCAACCAGATTATCGATAGCCGGGCAATA
This sequence comes from Candidatus Saccharimonadales bacterium, assembly GCA_035317825.1. Taxonomy (NCBI): domain Bacteria; phylum Candidatus Saccharimonadota; class Candidatus Saccharimonadia; order Saccharimonadales (SeqCode); species Saccharimonadales bacterium (SeqCode). The sequence goes on from DATHGB010000011.1 coordinate 75,795, forward strand.
TACGGGGCTCGTAACTGGGATACTACTAAGGATTTGGCCAACAGGGGCTTGGTTACGTATACGCCAAATACAACACCGCCAGCAGCGAAACCAGCCGATGACTTAAAAGGTATGCAATCATCATATAAGACATACTATTACGAATTATGCGGTGTGTTTAAATATGCTGCGAACGAAGATTCCTACTCTTCTTACTCCACGCTAAGTAATGACGGATACTCATCATACCCTCGGTCTACCAATCATACGGCAGGCAAGAACTGCTATAAATTAAAAGCCGTTGACTACTCAGTTCAAAATTAAGGTGAACCAAAAACGCTTCTTGCGCGGAGTTAACCTCGGGGGATGGCTTTTACTTGAAAAATGGATGACACCATCACTTTTTAAGGGGATAGACGCAGTTGATGAATTTTCATTCATGAAAACCACGGGTGCGGTAGGAAAAATCGATAAACACCGACGTGAATTTATTACTGAAGCAGATTTCAAATGGTTGGCGGGGAATGGCATAAACGCGGTCCGTATTCCAATCGGCTACTGGATTATTAAAGATGACAAGCCATATGAATCCGGTATCAAATATCTAGACTGGGCAGTCGAGACGGCTAAAAAATATAACATTTTTGTGCTTATAGACCTGCACGGAGCAAAAGGCTCGCAGAATGGCCATGACCATAGCGGGAAAGTCGGACCTAGCGAATGGTTCAAATATAGCGAATATCGCAAGCAGACGATTAACGTATTAGAGGAACTGGTACTACGGTATAAAAACGACGAAAACGTATGGGGAATTGAGCTATTAAACGAGCCGCGAATCGGATTGTTTCATTTCAAGCTTCGTACATTTTATAAGGATGCTTATAAACGTTTATCTGCGACGGCTCGCCCAGGTATGAATATTATATTCCATGACGCATTTACTCCTAGGCTTATGTCGGGGGCGATAAAGGGCAGTACGAAATATCCCGTTGTGATGGATATCCACTTGTACCAATTTACGGTACTCTTTCCGTGGCTCTATAATCTAGAAAGTTATTTCAAGAAAGTTCAGCGTCGTAGTAAATTAATCGATCGTCTTCAAAAAAACCAGCCTGTGATTATTGGTGAATGGAGCGTGACCCTTTCGGGGAAAATCCTGGATGGGCGTACGAAAACGCAGGAAAAAGATACGTTTAAGCATCACGCCGACCTACAGCTAAAAGCATATGAAAATGCCGCCGGTTGGTTTTATTGGACATACAAAACCGAAGGCCGGGGCATCTGGCATTTTCGTTCACTCGTCGAAGACGATGTAATCACCCTAGAATAACAGAGGTAAAAGTGCTACACTTGGTGCATGAGTGTAATATTTAAACGAACAAAAATCTTAGCAACCGTTGGACCAGCAACAGATAATTACGAGTCTGTTAAGGCGCTTGCCGTGGCGGGAGTAAACGGATTTAGGCTGAACTTTAGCCATGAAACTTTCGAAGCGGCCGATCGCCACATCGAGTGGGTACGAAAAGCGAGCGAAGAACTAAAAAAACCTGTCGCTATCTTGCAGGATTTGCAAGGTCCGAAAATTCGTTTAGGTAATCTAATCGAAAACACACCTGTTTCAAAAGGTGATGAATTAATACTTGATTACGCTGCCGAGCATAGTGGTTTGACGCTACCTATTCAGTACAACCTAGCCGCGAAGGTAAAAGTTGGTGAGCCAATCTACATTTTTGATGGTAAGATTCGCACCAAAGTTATAGAGATCGTAAGTGATACGGCTATTAAGATTCTTGTTGAAAATCCAGGAATGCTGATGAGCCGTAAAGGCATTAACCTGCCTGACACTGACTTCGGTGGAGATATCCTGACCCCAAAAGACTTAAAAGATATCGAGTATGGCGTAACGAAGGACTTCGATTACGTCTCGCTTAGCTTCGTGCAGTCAGCTGATGACATTAATAATCTTCGCCAAATCCTTATTGGGCTTGGTTCTGACGCGCAGGTTATTTCTAAGATTGAAACCAAGGCAGCCATAAAAGATGACGTGCTAGAAGAAATCGTAAAAGCCAGCGACGGCGTTATGGTGGCTCGCGGAGATCTTGCAGTTGAAGCCGGCGCCGAAGTTGTCCCGATCGTGCAGCGACGTATTGTCGCGCTTTGCCGGAAATACGGCAAGTTAAGTATCGTTGCAACGCAAATGATGGCAAGTATGGTTGATGCGCCCGAACCAACACGCGCTGAGGTGAGCGACGTGGCGAATGCGGTGATCCAAGGTGCGGACACGGTAATGTTGAGCGACGAAACGGCGAATGGTAATTATCCACTTGAAACGGTTGCCGCAATGAAGCGCGTGATCGTGTATACGCAGGAGCATGCGACCATCCGTCCGCTGCAAGAGGTCGTGCAAATGGACAATCACCAGCAAGACGCGATTAGTACGGCCGCAGTCAGCCTTGCCGAGCAACTCAAGGTAGATGCTATTGTGGCCGAGACAAAATCTGGCGCGACTGCTGCAAACATTGCCGCCCATCGTCCCGGTTTGCCTATCATTAGTGTGACAAGCAGCGCCCGCGCTGCCCAGCAGTTGGCACTAAGCTATGCCAACAAGAGTTTTGTCCGTCCTGACGGTGAACGTGCAGGTTTTGAACTGGCTAAAGAACTAAAGGCGAGCGGCTATTTTGGTGATGAAGAAGTTGTTACTGTCGCCATTGTGAGCGGACGCCAGCCGGGCCTCGTTGGCGCTACCGATACGATTCGCGTTCGTGTTTTGGAATAAGCATATTCTTAAAACCTTCAGCTGATGATATGCTGAATGTAATAAGGAGAAGCGGGATGACAGAACAAATAACCGAGCCTACAGACGAAGCAGCTGAAACGACGGAAAAACCAGATAAGCCTACGGAAAAAAAGGTATCTAAACAGTCAAAATTGAAACGATTTTTTGCGGCGTACTGGCGTAAGAAAAAGTGGACGCTTCCCGTGACGGTTTTGGTGATCCTGGTAGCTTTGGTATTGGTACCAGTGACTCGTTTTATTCTTGTCGGTTGGTTCTGGCAAGAGAAAATCACCGTAACTGTTTACGACAGCCAAAATCATAGCCGAGTTACTCAGGCTACCGTCAAGATTGACGGCAAGTCAGTGCAGACTGACAGTAACGGCCAGGCAAAAATAGGAAGTGTTCATGTTGGTAATCGTTCCCTTAGCATTGAAAAGAAATATTATAAAGCCGCTAATACGGATGTGGCAGTTGACGTATTTGCAAATGGCAAAAATTACGATGCATCCTTGCAGGCAACGGGCCGGCTAAATAAAATTACGGTCACTAACCGTATTACGGGCGATGCGGTTGAGGGCGCATTAATTGATGCAGGCGAGGGCAACCAGGCCCGAACCGATAAAACCGGTAGCGCGAATGTTATCATTCCAGCTGAGAAACAAAGTCTGGCGGTGACAATAGGAGCTGATAGTTACAACAAAATTTCAGCTATTATTCGACAAGGCAAAGCAAATACACAACAACTTGTTCCGTCTGGAAAGATGTATTTCCTTTCAAAGGCAAGTGGCAAGATTGACGTCGTAAAGGCTAATTATGACGGTACGGACCGTCAGGTCATCGTAACGGGTACTGGGCAAGAGGATGATAACGATACGAGCCTGCTTGCATCACGGGATTGGAAATACCTTACTCTAAAAGCTAAGCGCGAGGCTAGCAAGCCATCAGCACTTTATCTTATTTCTACGGCTGACGGTAGTATGACGGTGATGGATCAAGGGGATGCTTCGTTCTCATTGGTTGGATGGTCGGGACACAGGCTTCTATACACGGTTAACCGTAACAGTGTCCAGTATTGGCAAGCAAAGAAAGCTGCCCTAAAGAGTATCAATGCTGAGAATAAACAGCTAGCCACACTTGACGAAACAGCTGGAACAGACGATCGATATAACGGAGCTTTTGAAAGTTTTAGCAACTTCTACATTCTTGATAATCAGATTACATACGTAAAAAGATGGTCACCAATGAATTCGTACTTTACGAATGCATTATCTGGTAAGCAGACGGTAATTACGAGCATTGCGCCTGACGGCGCAAATAAAAAGACCCTTAAGGCTTTTCCGGCTGAACAACAACCTATTATTAATGCGGCATTATATAAACCGCAAGAAGTGTATTATTCGGTTAATATTGGCAGCGCGCCTGCTCAATTCTACGAATTGGAGGACGGAAACCTGAAGGGTATGCCTAGTGACGACAGTGCATTTACCCGACAGTATCCAACATTCTTGATTTCTCCTGACGGTGCGAAAACCTTCTGGTCTGAATCGCGCGATGGGAAAAACACATTGTTTATAGGGGGTAAAAATGCCGAGAATGAAAAACAATTAGCAGCAAAGAGTGAGTTTACCCCATACGGCTGGATGACAGAAGACTATCTGTTAATGCAAAAAGGCAACAGTGAATTATTCATCACGACTAAGTCGCAAATAGAGAAGGGTGCCGAGCCTCTAAAGATTAGCGATTACCACAAGCCGAATATCAATTATCCGGGGTATGGTTACGGATACGGCGGACAGTAGTCACCCGGCACTCGTCGTGCTAAAATAAACACTAGTTTAATTAAGGTGGGGGAATATGGGATTTTTCAAGCAAACAATTAATACGGTACCACTTCACGGCCAGACGGTTCTTGTACGTGCGGATTACAATGTCCCGCTGCATAAAGACGGTACGATTGCTGATGATCTTCGAATTCGAGCATCTTTGCCAACAATCAAAAAACTCTTAGCTGATAACTGTAAGGTAGTCATTATTAGTCACTTGGGACGTCCCGAAGGACGGGATGAAAAGCTAAGCCTTGAACCTGCTGCCCTAAGGCTATCTGAGCTTCTAGGCGAGCCTGTACGCTTTATTGATCAGACTATTGGCGACAAACCCAGGATGGCAATCAAACGTGCTCCCAAACGAAGCGTAACAGTACTTGAGAACCTTCGTTTCTACACCGAGGAAGAGGCAAACGACGAAAAGTTCGCAAAAAGTCTTGCCGAGACATCAGGCGCGCGTTACTTTGTTCAGGATGGATTTGGCGTCGTGCACCGTGCGCACGCTAGCACGTCGGCCATCACCCATTATTTGCCAGGTGTCGCAGGGTTACTGCTAGAACGTGAATACACAACGATTACAGACGCAATGAAAGCACCAAAGCGTCCCCTCGTTGCGGTTATGGGCGGTGCGAAAGTAAGCGATAAAATTAAAGTCATTGATGAATTTATTAAGGTGGCTGATACCATCATTATTAGTGGCGCTATGGCGAATACGTTTCTAGCCAACAAAGGCTTTCCTATGGGAAAAAGTAAATACGAACCTGATGAGACCGATATAATACAAGAAATTTATAAAACAGCGCGCGCTAAGGTCGGCGATGACAAGGTTGATGATTTTCTCATCTTACCTGTTGATCTGGCGGTCGCTTCTAAGATCGACGAGACAGAGCCCCGACGTTTGGTAAAAGCGAATGAAATGGGAGCGGATGACATTGCGCTTGACGTGGGCGACCAAAGCATTGAGCAAATGATCGAAATAGTTAAAAATGCAGGTACGGTGATCTGGAACGGCACGCTTGGTATGGCCGAACTGCCTAACTTCGCGCATGGATCTGCCAGGCTTGCCCTGACGCTCGCGACTCATCCGGATATCACTTCGATCATTGGCGGGGGTGATACTGCCGATTTCGTGCTTAATTGGGACGCTCGAAAGGGTGACAGTTTCACGCACGTTTCCACAGGTGGAGGAGCAAGCCTCGACTTAATGGCTGGCGAAAAGCTGCCAGGAGTCGAAAGTTTGCTAGACGCGTGAAAAGAAGTACGCTACACTTAAAATAACAAAGAAGCATAAGCGAGATATGGCTGTAGAATCGAAACTCATTGTCGGAAACTGGAAAATGAACCTCACAACTCATGAGGCGAGTTTATATCTGCATAAATTATCGGGGCTTATTGCCACTCATCGCGATGTCGATGTCGTGCTCGCGCCGACACTTTTAGCGGTTCAATCGCTCAGCCTTCAGATTGATCGCCGCCAGTTTAAACTGGCTGTCCAAAACCTTTATTGGCGTGATCATGGTGCATACACTGGTGAAGTTTCGGCTTCACAATTAAAAGGAGTAGCCGACTACGCGATTATCGGACACTCTGAACGCCGTCATATTTTCGGTGAAACGGATAAAGATGTCCGCAACAAAGTACAGGCTGCGATTCGTAACCATATCAAACCGATCTTGTGTATCGGCGAGACCGCAACCGAACGGGCTGACGGTGAAACGAACGATGTCATTCACGATCAATTGCTGGGCGGTCTTGCGAACGTAACAAGTGAAGATCTTGAGCAGATTACAGTGGCATACGAACCCGTTTGGGCAATCGGAACGGGCGTTAGCGCACTTCCTGATGATGTTATTAAGGCCGTTAAGGCCATTCGTAGCCAAATAAAACACCTTTACGGACCAACACCGGCAGATAATATACGAGTGTTATATGGTGGGAGCGTAACGGCAAGCAGTGCCGCTGATTATTTGGCAATTGATGGGGTTAATGGATTATTAGTCGGAGGCGCGAGTCTAGACGCTCGTGCATTCAGTGAAATTGTTAGTCAGGCACATAATGGTTCAGCAGTAGCTAAAAAATAGGGGTGGGGAATGAAAGATTTAGATTTTGATGAACTTGATAGGGCAGTCAATACATTGATGAATGATGTGCCTAAAAGCGATCTTTCGGGGAGCGATGACGATCAAACGAAAACTTTATCAATTAGTCCAACGCTTCCTGATGATACTGCCGCGCCTGCCTCAAGTAGCGTTACCGAGCTCGTAGCGCCTGTTGCGGCAACAACTACTCCAGCGCCTCAAGCAAGGTCTCTCACCCCGCCTGCGACACGCCGAGGCGGACGATTTATGGACGTCGTTCATCATTCTTCAGATATGAAGAAGGACAAACCGGCTTCAACGAAACCTTTTTCACGCCAAGGCGTTACTATCGAACCGGTAAAAAGTAGTGTTTCCTCTAAAGACGTTGCACCTTCCGTTCCAAGCCCAGCACCTGCGCTAGACGCAAATCCTCCTGTGATTGAAAAAGAAACTCCACCGGTTACTTCTGTTGATACCTCGGCTCCTACGAGTGATTGGCCTGACCCTCTTGATATATCAACTCCCAAGCCTTCAGCTCCAAGCCAACCCGAAGTGATAGTTGATCAACCTGATCCTATGCCGCTATTAGAAGAGGGCAGTGAAACAGCAGTGACTGCTCCTGCATCCGATGATTTACAACCGCTCACTTCCCCATTCTTATCTGGCACGAAGGTTGACAAACGGCCTTTAGGATCTGGCCAGACATCACTGGATATCGAAGCACCCGAACCAGATCATACACCAGTCGTAAGTGATACTGAAACTGAATTGACTGTCGATGACCCGTCAGATCAATTACCACCTTCTCCAAGTGAAACGAAAAAAGACCTCCCACCTGAACTGCAGGGTGATTTAGTCGCAATCGAATCCGGTTCGACGACAAAAGCGGCAAAACTGCAAGAATCCACTCAGGAAGAGCCTAAAGAGCCAGAACAAGAAACCAAATCGGAAACCTCTCCTCCTACAGCTCTTTTAGAAGCAACTACAGACGACGAACCGGCATTTACCGGTCCAACCTCGATTGCTCAACAATACAAGGAAGAACCAAACACCGGTGATCCTAAGAACGGTGCAATTTATGATACGGACACGTATCATAAGCCTCTTGCGCATCCAGCCCAAAAGAAATCAGGTTGGTTGTGGGTAATTTGGATCGTATTAATCCTGCTGATCGGCGCAGGAGCCGGTGCCGCTCTCTACTTTTTAAGGGTTATATAGATTGAACAAGTGACTAGCTTACGCTAGGTGATCTTTAAGGACCTTGCGCATTGCCTGAAATGCCGCGAGAGGTGTCGGAGTCATGATACTACCGTGATCGGGCTCAAAATGAGTTGGATATTCAGGCATGATGGTAATAACTTCGCTATTGGGGAGTTTGCCTACCTCTACGCGCGCAGCAACATTATGATGTGGACTATCATCAATTTTAATAGCAAGAATATGATCACTGGCGCTCGGAAACTTCTGGATAACGTTACTCATTACATGACCTTTTGTTATAGGGAGGGTGCCGTCGTGATTACGCGGAAATGCGACACCCTGCAACCCGACTGGAATATGCTGTTTGAAAAAATCAATCGTGCCTAATTCGCAACCAGGTAGCGTCGATGTATTAGCGAAGACATATGCGCCCATATCTGCGGCCTCTTCGATAATGTCAGAAATTTCTTCGATGCCGGGAACGGGATTCACCAGACCTTTAGTCATCATAACTCGTAGTACGTTTTTGATATCTGCTGCGCTTTCTAGACACGTACCGGCAGCATATTGATGGATATTACCGTTAAAACGTTCTTCGTTGGCGAAAATAAGGCTTCGAATTGCTAAATGCGTATCTCTCATCACTCCGCATACGTCCAAAGAGACATAAGCACGCGGTGCTTCATGGGGCATGGACATAACGCCATATACACCTGGCGCGTCAACTATATCAGCATCAGGATTATACTCCTGCCATTTTTTAGTCAATTCTGCTTGAGTTGCAGTAGGATATTCATCAGCTAGGTCGTGTTCTTGACCTGGTATCCATAGCCTTGGGGTATATTCGGTAGTCATAATCTGTATTGTTATACCATAAAAAATTAGAGAAAGGAATAGAAGTTACAGTTAACCTCGTGTAAAAACACTAAAACACGTATAATAGAGATAATGGATATTCTTAAAGACCTAAACCCCGCCCAAGCCGAGGCGGTGCAAACCACGTCTGGGCCGCTGCTTATTCTTGCCGGTGCCGGCAGTGGTAAAACAAAAACATTAACTCACCGTATTGCCTACCTTATTTCTCACGAAGCAATTTGGCCTAATGAAATTCTAGCTGTAACCTTTACGAACAAGGCTGCGCGCGAAATGCGTGAACGGCTGGGCCACTTGTTGCAACAGGACGGATCGGTTCGAAATTTCATGCCATGGATGGGAACGTTTCATGGTGTTTGCGTGCGGTTACTTAGACTTGACGGTGATAAAATTGGTATTTCGTCGAACTTTGTTATTTATGACGAGGATGACCGACAAGGGCTGATCAAGCAGGCGATGAAACAATTATCCATTGCGGATAAACAGATCAAACCAAGGGCAGTAAGTAGCGCCATCTCGAACGCAAAGAATGAGTTGTTAGATCCGGAAGGCTATGCGGCTTCGAGCAGCTATCCATTCCAACAGTCCGTGGCTAAGATCTATGCGTTATACGAAAAACTTCGTAAAGAAGCAGGCGCTCTTGATTTTGATGACTTATTGATTGAAACAGTCCGTCTATTTCAGGAACAACCGGAAGTACGCAAGAAATGGCGTGCGCAGTTTAAGCATATTCTGATAGATGAATACCAAGATACCAATGCCGCCCAGTACGCTATCGTCAAAAGTTTAGTGGGTGAAACGCGAAATATTTGCGTAGTTGGGGACGATTGGCAGTCGATTTATTCATGGAGAGGTGCCGATTTTACTAATATTCTCAATTTTGAACGTGACTTCCCTGGTGCGAAAATCATCAAACTTGAACAGAACTATCGAAATACGGGTGCGATTTTGGAAGCGGCACAGAATATCATTACCAAAAATGTCCAGCGTTCGGATAAAAAGCTGTGGACGACAGAACCAGCTGGCGCTCCCGTTCAAGTCCATCCCGTATATGATGAAAGTGAAGAGGCTTACACGGTTGCAGGTCGTATTAGTGCACAGGAGGCTATCGGCGCGCGTAAATACGGGGAATTTGCCATATTGTACCGTATGAACTCGCAGAGCTATAGCCTGGAACGGTCTTTATTGCAGCAACATATCCCCTATCAGATTATTGGCGGCGTAAGGTTCTACGACCGCAAAGAAATCAAAGACGTTATCGCGTACTTACGTTTACTGTATCAACCAAATGATCGTATGAGTTTTAGCCGGATTGTTAATGTTCCAACCCGTGGTATTGGCGCAACAAGCCTGGAAAAGTTCCTCACATGGCAGGCAAATAGCGGATTCGATATCGTTTCCGCCCTAGTGAATGTTGAACAGACAACCAGTCTAACTCCACGGGCCAAGATGGCCATGGCGAAGTTTGGTGAGATACTCCGTACTCTACAAGCAAAGCAACAGGCCGATATGGCTCCAAGCGATATCATTCAATACCTCATCGATAAAACGGGTTATCGTGAATACTTATTAGACGGAACGCCGCAAGCAGAAGAGCGTGAGTCAAACATCGGGTCGTTAATCTCGGATGCTAAATCGTTCGCGACCTTACCGGATTTCCTCGAAGAAGTTGCGCTTATGTCCAGTGCCGATACGGATGGCAACGAGCAAAAGGTAACCTTAATGACCGTTCACGCGGCTAAAGGTCTGGAGTTCCCTGTTGTCTTTATGGTTGGTATGGAAGAGGGGATGTTTCCACACTCCCGTATCTATGAGGCCGGCCCGAGTGAATTAGAGGAAGAGCGTCGTCTATGCTACGTGGGTATGACCCGCGCACGTGAAGAACTGCACCTTACGTATGCGCAAAGCCGCCTGCAATTTGGCCAGCGCGGTTATAATCAGCCATCACGGTTTCTAAGTGACATGGGTCATGAAATAATGGCGACGCCACCTCCGTCGTTTATGACACCAAAAGATGACAATGAATTCTTTGATATGCCGAGCTTTGATATTGGCGATAATGTTCGTTCGGCGCAATTCGGAAGAGGTGAGATTGTAGATATTGACGGCATGGCCGTGACCGTAAAATTTGATGGCGGCAGCACTAAAAAATTGAATGTAGAATACGCTCGACTCGAGAAGCTTTAAGCGTCATCACTAGCGACGTGCTGTCAATTTTGCTATAATTGAATCCAGTGCACCACGTGAGGTGTTACCTATTTATGAACAGACTTATTCAGAAAACCAGAACCCCTTACGGTGCTATTATCGCGGCTAGCTGTCTTTTGATTTTAATTTTGGGCGTTGTTATGGCGACGCGTACGTACGCCGTTTCACCAGACGCCGCGGTAGCATCTGGTAAACGTCTGATCACCATCCACGATGATGGTCAGGATAAAGGTGTTCTGACAAGGGCTACGACGATGCGCCAAGCACTCGCTGAGGCAAAGATTAACCTTGATGTAAATGACACTGTCGAGCCAGGCCTCGATGAGGAGCTTGTCGGTAATAACTACGAAGCCAATATCTATCGTGCGCGTCCAGTGACTATCGTTGACGGGGCTATCCGCACCAAGGTTATGTCGCCGTATCGCACGGCTTCTCAGATTGTCAAACAAGCTGGTATGGTGCTACAGGACGAAGACCTTACAAAGATTGCGGCAAATACCGATCTTGTTTCTGAAGGAACCGGCGTTAGCTTAACGATTGACCGCGCAACACCCGTTACTCTTGTACTATATGGCAAACAAACGCAGACATACACGCAAGCCGCTACTGTCGGTGAAATGCTAGAAGAAAAGAAGGTGACGCTTGCCAAAGACGATACATTGTCCGTGGTCCAATCTACCCCGCTCAAATCTGGTCTGATCATCGAGCTCTGGCGTAATGGCAAACAGACACTTACGCAGGAAGAGGAAATTCCATTTGATACCGATAAGGTGCAAGATTCTGCACGCGAAGTCGGTTACAAAGAAGTGAAAACTCCAGGCGAAAAGGGTAAGAAGACGGTTACCTATGAGCTTGCTATGAAGAACGGCAAAGAAGAGAACCGATCCGTTATTCAGAGTGTCGAGACGAAGAAGTCTGTGAAGCAAGTTGAAATCGTAGGATCTAAACTGACGAATACATTCAGTGGTGATTTTGCTGGCGCCTTGGCTCGCCTTCGCAGTTGTGAATCTGGCGGTAACTATGCCAACAAAAAGAATCCAAAGTACCGAGGGGCATACCAATACGACTACTCAACTTGGGCAAACTACGGTGGATTCTACGATCCTGCAGATGCACCTCCGGCATTGCAAGATGAAAAAGCTTGGCTGACATATCAAAAACGTGGATGGCAGCCTTGGCCATCTTGTTCAAAGAGCCAGGGCCTACAGGATATCTACCGTTAATGTTAAACGTAACGAAACCCTTTAGCCGGCAGATACTTGTTGCCGCTATGAGCTGCCTTGCGGTGGCTCTTTTAGGACTTGTGCTAGTGAATACCGTACATGCAGAATCTGCTAACCCCGAATCTGGTAAGCGGCTTATTCTTGTACATGATAACGGGGTCGACCGGGGACTTTTGACCCGTCAGACGACTCTGCGCAAAGCTCTTGCAGAGGCTAAGATTCCCGTTGACCCGAACGATATTACCGAACCTGGTCTTGACGAAAAGCTTGAGGCAAATAACTACGAGGCGAATGTCTACCGGGCCCGGCCAGTCACGATTGTCGATGGCGAAACGCGTATTAAAGTTATGTCGGCATACCGCACGGCTAAACAGATTGTGAGTAGCGCCGATGTCACGCTCCGTAACGAGGATATTACGGAAATAAAAGCCAATACCGATATCGTTAGCCAAGGTACCGGGGTGCGGTTAGAAATTACCCGCGCAACCGAATTTACCCTTATGCTGTACGGCAAAAAGGTCACTGCGTACACGCAAGGTAAGACTGTCGGGGCAATGATAAAAGAAAAAAGCATTAAGTTAGCAAGTGATGATACCGTCTCCGTATCCCTAAACGTGCCAATAACAGCAGGAACGACAGTAGAGATCTGGCGTAACGGTGTACAAACGGTAACCGAAGAACAAGCAGTGCCGTTTGTTGTCCAGAAAGTTCTTGATATGGACCGTCCTGTTGGTTACCACGAAATTAAAACCAAGGGCGAGCCGGGTACGCGTCTTGTCACATACGAGATTGACGCAAAAGATGGCAGAGAAATCAGCCGCAAGGAAATTCAGAATGTCGTTAGTAACGATCCGGTAAAGCAAGTCGAGCTTGTCGGTAATAAACCAAGCAACCCACTAAGCAAGTCAAAGGGCGCGGCCTATTTTACGGATAGCCAAGGGGTGAGTCATCGTGAAACCTACTACGATTTACCAATGAATGTCGTCATAAATGCCTGTGGCGGCGGCACTTATAGTGTCCGCGCTGACGGTGCTAAGATCGACCGTGACGGCTATATTCTAGTAGCGGCAAATTACGGCCGTTACCCGCGTTGTACGGTGGTAGAAACAAGTATGGGGCTTGGAAAGGTGTACGATACGGGTGGTTTTGCCGCAGTACACCCAGATGGCTTTGACCTTGCAACTGACTGGACTAACAATAATGGGAATTAATTAATGTCTGCACCTAAAAAATCTCTCGGACAGCACTGGTTAAAAGATCGTGACGTACTTGAGCACATTGCGGATTGTGCGGAGTTAGAAGATACGGATACCGTGCTTGAGATCGGTCCTGGACTGGGAACGCTCACCTCTGTCCTTCTTCGTCAGTCCATGGGCGTTATTGCCGTTGAATTTGACGAAGAGCTAGCACGTAAACTTCCCGCACAGTTCCCTGGCAAAAACCTGCACGTAGTCCAAAGTGATATCCTTTCCTTTGATCTCTCGGGCTTGCCAGCCGATTACAAAGTCGTTGCAAACGTTCCGTACTATATCACGAGTAAAATCGTGCAGCTTTTAATGACTACCGAAAACAAACCGAGTATTGCCGTTTTGTTGATCCAAAAAGAAGTTGCCGAGCGGCTAGCGGCAAAACCTGGTGATATGAGTATCCTGGCGATAAGCGCTCAATTATTTGCAGATGTTACGCTCGGTGATGTTGTGCCTGCCGAATTCTTTACGCCACCTCCAAAAGTTGATTCACAGGTGGTCATCTTAAAGACCAGACAACAACCCTTTTTAACGGATATTTCCGAAAAAGATTTCTTCCGCGTGGTCAAAGCCGGATTCTCGGCAAAACGTAAAATGCTCCGGAGTAGTTTATCTGGGGGGCTGGGTATTTCAAAACCAGAAGCCGAAGAATTACTGAAAAAAGCTAATATAGACCCAAACACTCGCGCTGAGAGTTTATCACTTGATGACTGGGTCAGGGTTGCAAGAGCCACCGCATGATAGCAGGTGACCAACCAAAAATATTTGCTGATAACGTCGTTGCTGCTGTCTCGTCTAGGAATGATGGCAATATGAGTTTTTCAAAAGGCGATCATGCTAAAACAGTACAAAATCGCGTTATTTTTCTAAAGAAAACAGATATTGATCCAGAGCATACGACGCTTGTTCGGGTAACATACGAAAACGTCGAACACTTTGCCCGCTATAAAATTATAAGTGACGTTGATAAAGCCGAGGGAATGCTTGACGCTACATCAGAGCTTGTTGCGGATGCGCTCGTTGTCACAAAGCCTGGCCATGCCTTATTTCTACCTCTTGCTGATTGCGTAGGTGCAATTATTTACGATTCCAAGCAGCATATTCTAATGGTTTCGCATCTTGGCCGGCATAGTACCGAGCAACAAGGGGCAACAAAAAGCATCCAGTATTTTATAGATCAGTTTGATACCGATACGAATGATATGAAAGTTTGGCTTAGCCCGGCTGTGGGACAAGAAACATATCCGCTTAAAACCCTCAACGACAGTAGCCTTCAGGACGCAATCCTTGAGCAACTGCTGACTGCGAATATCCCTCGCCAAAATATTGAATTAAGCGATATCGACACGGCAACAAACGAAAACTATTTTTCGCATAGTCAGTTTTTAGCAGGCAACCGTGAAGAGGATGGACGCTTTGCAATTGTCGCGATGATGCACGAATAAACCTCTCTGTTATAATAAAAAGCAATGGCTAAAAAACTATACATTACGACTGCTATTCCTTACGTCAACGGTAGCCCGCACATCGGTAACGCTCTTGATTATCTAATTGCTGACATTTGGGCACGTTATCAAAAACAGAATGGACATGAAGTCAGATTCCAGGTGGGAACCGACGAACACGGCAACAAGATCGCTTCAAAAGCTGCCGAATTAGGGATAACACCTCAAGAATATACTGATAAAATGTACCCTAACTTTGAAATGTTAATGAGAAAAATTGATGCTAGTTTTACGGATTTTATCCGTACGACCGAACCGCACCACGTTGGCGCCGTTCAGTATATCTGGCAAAAATTACAGCCGTATGTCTATAAAGGGAGCTATGAAGGCTGGTACTGCATGGGCCATGAGGCTTTCTTTACCGATAAAGAAGTTGAATCTACGGGAGGTATTTGCCCTGACCACCAAACCCCGTACGAGCGTGTAAGTGAAGAAAACTATTATCTAAAAACGAGCGCATTTACCGATCAAATCCGCGAAGCAATCGAAACGGGGCGCATGCAAATTGTGCCCGAATTCCGTAAGAAGGAATTTTTGGAGCTTATTAAAGACGGCCTTCAGGATGTCAGTATTTCACGTCCTAAGAAGAGTCTTTCCTGGGGAGTACCCGTTCCAGGTGATCCCGAGCAGATTATGTATGTGTGGTTAGATGCGCTTTCCAACTATATTACAGTGCTTGGCTACCCGGACCACGAAGAATGGAAAGAATACTGGCCAGCAGAAGTGCAGGTGATCGGTAAAGATATCCTTCGTTTCCATGCAGGAATTTGGCCGGCAATGCTTCTAGGGCTTGATGTTCCGCTTCCGAAAAAGCTGCTTGTTCACGGATTCGTGAATGTCGGTGGTGCCAAGATGAGTAAAACGGTCGGAAATGTGGTTGATCCAAACGAAATTATTGACCAGTACGGGTTAGATGCTTTCCGTTTTTTCTTTTCAAGGCATATTCCTACGCTTGATGACGGTGATTTTACCTGGGAAAAATTTGAAACGGCATACAACACCGAACTTGGAAACGATCTTGGCAACCTAGTACAGCGCGTATCCAGTATGATTACCAGGTATCAAGCAGGTGTTATTGGTGAAGCGCCAAGTGGAGAGCACGATATGCAACCATACCGCCAAGCAATGGAATCACTCAATTTCAATAAGGCTGTTGATGAGATCTGGGTGAATGTTCGTTCATTAAACCAGTTTATCGAGAATGTTAAACCATGGGAAATCGCTAAAAAACGCGAAACCGACCCCGAAGCCGAGGCTCATCTAGCCGAGGTTCTTGCTCATGCCGTCGGGACACTTTTACAGGTCGCCGACCTACTTATACCTTTTCTTCCCGGGACCGCGGAAAAGATTCACAAAATGTTCGACAGCGGTGTCATTGTGCCAGTTGAAGGCGTATTGTTCCCTAAAGTTTATCTGCATACGCCAGACCCTCACGCGCCAAAGGCGTAAAACCATGCTGATTGATACGCATTGTCATATTCACGAAGCTGACTATCCGTTAGATGCGGACGAGGTTATAAAACGTGCCTCTGAAGTGGGCGTTGAAAAGATGATTTGTGTCGGTACAAGCGAAGAAAGTTCAAAGCGGGCTGTGGAATTCGCCTCAACCAGGCAAGGTATATTTGCCGCAATTGGCGTTCACCCTCATGACACGAAAGATGGCTGGGAAGAGATAACCGCTCATATCCAGAAAAAGCCGGTAGCTATAGGCGAGATTGGTCTGGATTATTTTTACACGCATAGCCCTCGTGATGTGCAGATAAAAGCCCTAGAGGGTCAGATTGATTTAGCTCTTACGCATAACCTGCCGATTATTTTTCATGTTCGCGATGCGTTTTCTGACTTTTGGCCAATACTCGACAACTTCAAGGGTATTCGCGGCGAGCTGCATAGTTTCACGGATACGAAACAGCATTTGGAAGAGGCGCTAAAGCGCAATTTATACATTGGCGTGAATGGAATCAGCACATTCACCAAAAATGAAGCGCAAAAATCGATGTTTTCGTCCATACCGTTGAATAAATTACTACTAGAAACAGATGCGCCCTTCTTGACACCCATACCGTTTCGTGGTAAGGTCAATGAGCCCGGGTTTGTGAAGGGCGTAGCCGAACATCAAGCTTTAGTCCGTGGATTATCACTTGAACAAATTGCTGCGACCACCTCTGCAAACGCCGCTGCGTTATTCGCACTCTAATACCAAAAACAAACCAAAAGCCAACTTTAAATAGGTAGGATTAGTCATGACGACTCCAAAATCTAACAATCCCGAAATTTCCCCTTCTGAATTCCTTTC
>DATHGB010000012.1 GCA_035317825.1 Candidatus Saccharimonadales bacterium
TGAAGACATATGAAAAAACAAAAAATATCTACGAAGCGCCTATTAGGTTATCGATTTCTAGCCTACAGTACAGACTTTGTTATTTTGATGATAATCGTGATGGGAGTTCAATTTGGATTTAGTTATCTGACGGATGGAGTCGTTAATAATAACCTTACGACATCTTGGTCTATTTATGCTTGGGTGCTAGGAACCGTGACTCTACCGGTGTATTTATATTTTATCTTATCTGAATACTCGAAAAAGCACGCCACAATTGGTAAACGTCTGTTCGGGTTAAAAGTGGTATCAGACAAGAATGGTGTTACGCTATGGCAATCTTTTATACGAAACTTCATAAAAGTGATTATTCCATGGGAAGCTACGCATATTGCACTACTTTTTCCAACTCCTATCTTAGCGAACCCGACGAGTAGCGAATTTAGAGTAGCCCTCTTTGCGCCGTATGTTATATTTGCCATTTACGGAACATACCTCCTTATCACCAAGGGTCGAAAAACACTTCACGACGCGGTGGCCGGAACAAATGTCCAGTACAATGTGAAATAGCGTCTATACCATCCAATTGAACCTCGCTTAAACCTTTACCGATTCTAGCCTTTTATCATCAAAAACAACTAAATCGTGAAATTTCGTGATAGCAATATGGTATTTTTCTAGTGCAGAAGTCGTTGTCAGCAGAGTTTGAACAAAATCTGCTCCTCCCGACCATAGAAAAAGTCCGGCATTATACCGGACTTTTTCTATGGTTTTGTTACTGGATTTGCCTTAATCAAGCGTACAAGCGACGTTGGAAAGTCCAAGCGCTGCACCGGTTGCAATGTTGCTACAGTAAACAATGTTGCCAAATTGAACGGCTGTCGATACGACGTTAAATCCGTATCCACTAGCGTTCACATTTGCAGTGTTTGCTTTAAATGCGTTGTTTGCACCCCAGCCAGCATACACACTGTGTACCTGGAAACCATCGACAAGTGTATTTGTACCTATGTTGTTTTCGATTAGGTAGTAGTTGCCTTTGGCATCAATCCAAGAGTCAGCACTGTTTTGTCCAGAAATCGAACTGCCCTCGAATGTATTGCCTGCAATGTATCCGCCAGTTGATCCTTCTTTTAGATCAATGCCTTCAGCTGTGAAGTCTGTAAAAGTATTATTAAGAACGATGTTACGGTCAGATTTGTCAGGCTGGCCACCTGTGTACGTACCCCAGTTAGAGTTGGCGCTTCCGATGTAAACGCCTTCGCCGTACTGCGCTGATTTTTTACCTGTACCTGTGATTTCGCTATCACGGATAACGTTATAACGAGAAAACGCGCGGAAGTGAACCGCTTCTTGACCGACATTACTTACTTTCATATTGTTAAGAAATACATGGTTGCTACCATCAAGGACGATGCCTTTTGAAGCATTAGCAACGGTAAAACCATCAAGGTTCCAGTAGTCTGCGCCGTAAAGGTACAGTCCGTAGCGGCCACCAATACCGTTACCGTCGATGATCGCGTTACGAGAACCTTTTAACGTAATCGGATTTGTTTCCGTGCCATCTACTGTTGCTGCAAATGATCCGGTGTAATTACCTGCGACCATAGAACTTGCATATATACCGTCAGCCATAGTAATCGTGTCGCCAGGCTGCGCGTTAATGATTGCTGCTTTTAGTTCGGTTGAGTTTGTTACCGCAACTTGACGGCCAGTGCTTGGTGTCATTGTTGGGTCTGAGGGAGTTGGCAAACTTTGGTTTGGATCACTTACTGGCGGCGGAAGTGTCGTAGCCACAGGCGTAGGATTAAGTGTCACTGTTGAGCTTGTTTTGAGCGTTGTCACGTCAAAGGTAGCGTTGCTACTCACTGTGCCGACGCCTACTTTAGCTGCAGCCGTATTAGTATCGGCTACCTTCACAAGATACGTGCTATTTAGATATAGTTTCACTTCCCCGCTCTTCTTGCGAACTTCTACCGTATACGTCTGACCGGCATTAACACGATTTGCATATCCTAAGAGTTTAGTAGGTACACCGTTAGACACCTTGTAAACACCGCTTAGGTAGGTCGCGTCAGCAGTTGAGAAATTGGCATAATAGTAGTTTTCAGCATCAGTATATTCAAATACAAGTGAGAAGTTAGCGGGAGTACCATCGCTATTTGCTATAGGAGTAGCATTTGATTTAAGTGTCCACTCACTAGCGGTTACGGATACATTCTGATCGATAGCTGTGTTTGGTCCATTCTGACTAATAGTAAGAGCGGCGGCAGACGCAGGTGCGACAATACCCAAACTAAAAACAAAAGCACTAAATACTGCAATAATGGACGGTAATTTTTTAAATATTTTCTGCACTAAAGAATCTCCTCATACGTTGATATATTAATAATCTCACAGCTGTTACTTGCTGTAAACGCAAACCGTAAGCATTATATTAGTAAATCATTACGACAGGAGATTTGGGATCATTATAAAGGAGTAGTCCTATATGAACTCCCCCTGTTGCAGCGGCCGGGAATGGTGTTGTTGAGACGGTGGACTTGATAATAATAAGATCACCCTGAGCACATTCAACATTCGCCAAGACACTGGCAGTCGTATCGGTCTCAGAGATAGTCGCGGTAAGCACCGTATCGCCTGTTGATTTTCGAATGGTAAATGTCCGCGAAGCACCGAGCCCGGGTGGAGTTATTAATTTTACGTATAAACCCCGGAGCGTACATGGACCAGGCATCATGAAGCGTGCGCTTTCTGTTGCGTTCCAAGCCCCTAACCCAATACCTAATAATTGTTCGAAGTTAGCCACTGTAGTTGACGGAGCACTCGCCGACCCAAATCCCATAAAGTTCTCTCCTGTATTGGTCGGCGTAAAAGCAACCCCGAATGAAGGCGTGACACCGGACGGTGAGCTCGTAGGCACGGCACGTATCGTCAAACTATCTCCAGCAATAACCGAAACAGTATGAGTCGTATCGCTAGCCAGCGTATTACTGTCAGCGAGAATAGCCTGTAAACCTGTAGGTAATCCATTTTTCATCACCGTTAGTTCGTATGAATTGCCCGAACCTGGCGCGCCCGATGCCTTAACGTATAGATTCGAAAGCGTGCCAGACGTAGGGACAATAACCTGCATGTCAGATTCGGTTGCTGACCAGCCAGCCGCGCTGTTGTGACCTGCCAACATACTGCCATACCGGGTAAGAGAGCTGGACATTGATGCTAAACCTGTTAATAACGGTGCCGATTGCCCGCTCGTATCAACTTGAATGTTCCAATACTGATTACTTGGTACGTCAGGAGTCCCAGTAGGCACAGCTCGCAGTGAAACCGTGTCCCCTGGCGCAAACGAAATTGCATGCGTCGTATCTTCGGCTGATGTTGCTGAGTCCGCAATAATTACCTCAAGTGCCGTTGCGATACCATTTTTCATAACCGTAAACGCGTATGACTTGCCTACGCCAGGGGGTGTATCGATCTGAACGTAGAATCGAGATAGATCCATTGCTACAGGTACGACTAACCGACAGAAAAACTCATTCGATGACCAAGAGGATGGGAATATAGAGTTTAATCGGTTAAACTCACCCGTCCCGCTTGCCGACGGCCCGTTATTATCTGCACCGAATAAAAAACATTTCATATTATGGTATAAACTTTAAGATTATCCCGAGTCCCTTTGCGCCAATACCAGCAACATCGACATCAACAGTGACAAGATCACCCGTAGTAACAGTATCGTTATTGGTGTCCACAACAGCAGGTGTAGCAGCTGTATATGACGTATTTTCGTTAGCATCAATAGTAATAGGCGTCGAAAGCATGTCAGCATTTCCGTTTGTTATATTCCTGATCTGGATTGTAGGCGTACCCGATGTAGATACCGAAGTAACATATGCATCAGCATCAGCGAGGTTCATAGCGTTTAACTCTGCAGAAATCGCAAAGGTAAACTTTCCATCGCCGATCGTAAGGATTGTTGCGTCATCCATCAGCTTCACCTGAACCGTTTTATCGCTGCTGCCGCCACCGCTTGGTGCTGCCCATTTAACACCGCTCGCCTGGGTTGAATCGGCCGTAAGCACATGAGTGTCCGTGCCTACTGGAAGCCGGGCTGGGGTACTTGCAGCCGTGGCAACATACAGATCACCTTTTGTCGTTAAGGTAGATGTATCTGTTTTCCCATTCAAAGCCGTCGTCGTAGCCGCACTGACTGGCTTATTCACGTCACTGGTATTGTCAACGTTGTTAAGGATCAGGTCTGTCTTGACTTGGGTTGGGGTACGGTTAGTCCAGACACCAGCTTTTCGTTGCAGGAGGTCGTCGTTCGTGGGGGTAAGGGCTGCTATGGCAGTAAGGTCTGGGTCTATTGGTTGGATGGTCGTGCCGCTTGCGGCGGTAATACGGCCGTCGGCCCGGGTGTCGGCGGCGGCGTTAAAGTCGGAGATAGTTGAGGCGGTTTGCGTCCCCGTGTGGTTAGCTCTGTTTAGGAGGGCGGCGTCGGAGGAGTTGGCGGTAGCGCCAGTAGCAATGCCAGCGAGTTTGGTTTTTTCAGTGGCGGAGTATTGTTTGTTTGTCGTACCATCGGGTATGTCGTCTTGGGTGGCGGCAGTCCCTGCCGTCACAAGCCCTTTGGCGTCGTAGGTGATTTTGGTGTTGGTGGCACCTGTGATGGCACTGTTAGCTGTGACCTTAGTGGCAAGGCCAGGGACGGTAGGTGATCCCGCTGTTCCACCTAAATCACCAGCGAGTTGAAGTTTCCCCTTAGTGGAGGCGTCAGCATCAGGAGTACCAGCCGAAGCGGTGGCATCAACATATGACTTATTGGCCGCCTGCGTAGGGCTGCCAGGCGTAGGGACGATCGGCGATGCGGTAAACGTTTTAATTCCATCAATGGATTCATTGCCAGTGTTATGAACAACGGCTAAGTCAGCCGCTTTGGATACTAGAGCAGCTGGAAGTCCCGCAACTTTGGCTTGAGAAATAGAAGAAACCTGCGTATCACCAATGCTTCCATCTTGAATCGCATTGGCATCGACTGCATCGGCTTTTAACGTTCCGTCGGTATCGTGCGAGATAGACAAATACTCGTTAAGGATACCTCCCCAAACGCTATCATCACCACCTGGACTTGGAAGACGTGCCATGCTGTTTCGTTTATTCCTTATGCTTTATGTCTGTATTATACACTATACGTTATACATAAAACGATCCTAGTAAGTTTTAAATCGCTTAGTTCATTTTCAATATTTGTAGTTAATTTTACTACCATCACTCTTCCTTGTCCTGAGAAAAGAGCAGATAAAATGCTTTTTATATATACGTGATGCTTTCACAAAAATGTTAAAATTAACTTGTAAATTAATGGGAGGGCAAGATTTATGAGAATGAAGAAATCAATTTTGATGCGTGCCATTACGAGCCTGTGTCTTGTGATCGGACTATGCGTAGGGTTAATACCCGCCGGAACAGCATCTGCCGCAGACCGTAACGACTTTACCGGGGTTCGTTTTTGGAACCCACATCTATGTATCCTAGTACACAACGGTGTCTGGGAATCGTGGCCAATCGCTACCGCGGCAGCCTATTTTGACTCTAGTGGCGTCGTAGATATAGTCGTTCGCAAGGAAAGCCAAGGAGGATGCGGCAACTATTGGCCGTTCCAAGTATTACATGTTCGACAGGCCAACCTAGGGAATAATACGTGCGGAACACATGGAGGAACAGGGACACCTTACCCGTCAACTGATCACCCATGGAATCCCTACTATGAGTACGTCTATGGCTACCCGTCAGGTGTCGGTGGGCATGCAACACCTTCCATGACGCTTAATTCGGGTTGGTCCGCATGTTATAACTCGAATATACGACTCGCAAATACTGCTTCACAGAGTATAGGCAACGCACTCGGGCTTAGCCGATTATATGAGGCAAAGTCTACACCAACGGTAATGCTTGACTCTGATTACAATAACGCACGCACGCCTTGGGCAACCGCTTATGATCGAAACAATCTTTACGCTCTTTACTACAGACTATAGTTAATTTGTAGCGTTTCAACTTTAAAATACCTCGCAACTTTAGCGAGGTATTTTAATTGCATTATTTTAATGATATGTTATAATTTATCTGAGAGTTGATTCCAATAAGGAATCTGCGCATCGCACGGAAGGTTTCATCATGACCTTGCATTTGTTCGAACCGCTCCCGATCCAGGATGAGGACTTCGTCCCGGCCGAGACCGGCAACGAGTGGCCCTTCGGCTGCTTCGACGGCTCGGCCAGTGATCCCGGTCCGGACGACGAGCACGGAACCGACGGCAACAGCGGCGAGGACCGGAAGGCCGAGGACGGTCCCGATGGGCCGTACGACCGGACCGGCAACGAGTGGTTCTGCGAGCCCGACGGGCTGCTCGTCGCAGCCTAACCCTCAACAAGACACGCTACGCACCACCCCCGCGTAGCTGCGTCGCCGCATCTTGGTGATGCTAACGCCAACCAAGATGCGAAGAACCCCCGACCGCCACAAGCGGTCGGGGGTTCTCTCATATTCTGCCGTTCTAACCGAAAGGATTCGCACGCACTGATACGCTAGAATAACGAATTCTCCTGGTTCTAAAGAGGAGATATTATCCTTAAAATTGCAATCCTATTCTTATTCCGTCATAGTAAAAAATGAAATAAGGAGGTGTTATGAGTCAGAAAAAAGGTCAAGATATATTTACCCGTTTTACAAGTAATGTCGCTTCAATTTTGGGACATGCATGGGTGTTTGCATCAGCCCTACTTATACTTATCGTGTGGGCAGTGACTGGTCCATTACTTGGGTTTTCGGACACGTGGCAATTAATTATTAACACCGGAACAACGATTATTACTTTTTTGATGGTGTTTATTATTCAAAATACGCAAAATCGGGATAATCTTGCGATGAATCTGAAGATGGATGCACTGATGCAGAAAGCCGGCATCACTGCAAGCGATTTGATGGAAGCCGAAGACAAAAGCGATAAAAAACTTGAACATGAGAGAAAGCGCATGCGACGCAAAGTAAGTAATAAGACTGGGGAAAGTAAGAAGACACGTAAGAAATAGGCCGGCAATTGTGCTCGGTACTACTTATGTATATACTTAGCTAAAAGAACCTAATGACAAACGAGCTGGAAATATGTTGCATATAGACAAGCCACGCCACTTTCCCGTAAAAGGCCTTATAGTGACTATTGTTGCACTTCTTTTTGTGATCGTTGGTGCGTACATTTTACTACTTGTTCTTACACCGAATATACCGTTCCTATATTCCTCGCAGCCGCTTAACGTAAAGGCTATGGGCTCACCTAAAGTAGGGGTGAATAAAATTATGATACCTGGAATTGGCGTCGATATACCGTATGGATCTAATGGACAAGCTTCACTTGACAGTGGTGCTTGGTGGCGCTATCCAGAGCGTGGTGATCCAGCAAAGGGCGGTAATTTTGTTATTGCCGCACACAGATTTAGCATTCAACCAACCCCACGTGAAACAGCTATTAAATCACCCTTTTACCACTTAGATAAAGTAAAAGTGGGCGATCCAATTATTGTTGATTTTCAGGGCAAACGATATGGATACAAAATAAGCAAAGCATACACGGTCAAGCCTAGCCAAACAGAAATCGAAGCACAGACAGATAAGCCTAAAATGACATTATATAGCTGCGAGCTAGGCGGATCTAGTGCTGGACGTACCGTATTTGACGCCGAACCAATGGGCGAAATAACCGTCCAATAGAATTATTTACCTGTGAGCGAACGTGTATTTTCAAGGTATTGTTGAGGATTCAAGCCATCGACAATATCCGCAGCCCTAATAAGGTGTGGGGCGCCTCGACACAATTCCCTAAATTCCTTTGGAGAAACCCATTTTGCTTCGACAATCTCATGCATATCTGGCGTAGCGGTAGCATTAACATTAGTTGCCATAAATAGAAAATGGACAAAGTCCTTCCTGTCATCTTGAGGATGGTGATAGACAACATCTACGAATTTGATTTGACTAGATACGAGAGAGATATTCACCTCTTCTTGAAGTTCGCGTAGAGCTGCCTTTTGCGGCGACTCGCCTTCGTCAACAACTCCGCCAGGAACTGACCAATGGTCTTTGTAAGATGCTTTTACAGCGAGCATCTTGTTTTCCTTATTAACACAAATCATAGCCGCACCACATGGTTTTGCAGGTAAATTATTATGCCAGTTAGCTTTTTCCTCAGTTGTAAAAGGAGTAATAGCCATAGTATTTACCTTCTACTTAGCAAATTCAATTGCGCGGGTTTCGCGGATGACATTTACTTTGATCGTTCCAGGATATTGCATGGTGCTTTCAATCTTGGTTGCAATGTCGCGGGCTAGTTTGATAGCAGATAAATCATCGATTGCCTTTGGACTCACGATAACGCGGATTTCACGACCAGCACTAATAGCGTAGGCTTTGTCAATACCCTTAAAGCTAGTTGCAACATTTTCAAGATCGCGCATACGTTCAACAAAGTTTTCAGCGCTGATGTTCCTAGCACCTGGACGAGCAGCTGAAAGTGCATCACACACACGGACAACTAGCGCTTCTGGAGTAGTTGCTTCAATATCGTCATGGTGAGCTTCGATTGCATGGGCAATGTCTTCACTCATGCCATATTTACGGGCAAGTTCCGCACCGATGTGGTGATGTTTTCCTTCGATTTTATGCGTCACCGCTTTGCCAACATCATGAAGCAATGTCGCGATTTTAGTCACACGAACATTCGCACCAATTTCTTCAGCAATGAGTCCTGCCATATGCGCCATTTCGGTACTGTGCATCAAAACATTTTGACCATAGCTTGTACGGAATTTCAGCTCACCAAGTAGGCGAATCATTTCCTTTGGAATACCAGCAACACCGACTTCGCGGGCTGCATCTTCCCCTGCCCTGGTAATGTCTTTATCAATTTGTTTCCCGGCTTTTTCGACAACTTCTTCGATGCGGCCCGGGTGAATACGGCCGTCTTTCATCAGCATTTCAAGTGTTAACCTAGCAACCTGGCGGCGAATTGGATCAAAGCTAGATAGGATAATCATACCTGGAGTATCGTCAACCAAAATATCGACGCCCGTTGCACGTTGCAGTGCCTGAATATTACGTCCTTCTTTGCCGATAATACGGCCTTTCATTTCATCATCGGTGAGTTTGATTGCAGTCACCGTGCGCTCAGCCGTGACTTCACTAGACATGCGCTCCATAGCCGTTACCAAAATTGTTTGCGCACGTTCTTCAGCATCTTCCATGGCGTCGTGCTGCAATTTTGTCACAAGTCCGACAAGGTCTTCCTTGATGTCACGCTCTGTCATTTGCATTAATTTGTCGGCAGCATCGGCTTTTTTAAGCCCTGCGATCTTTTCAAGTTTTTCTTGCTGGCGGGTACGGATATCCCGAATTTCGTTCTTTAATTCTTCGACTTCGCTTTCGCTAACGCGCAATTTTTCGGCTCGCCTGTCGATTTCATCGAGTTTTTTATCAAGGCTAACTTCTCGGTCCGCCAATCGGTTTTCGGTTTTTTTCCATTCTTTTCGACGTTCGTTTTCAAGCTCTACGGCTTCATCTTTTGCCTTTAAGACAATGTCGCCCGCTTTTGTTTTCGCCTGCGCGATTTCTTTTTCTGCTTTATTTCTGCCATCGGTTAGCCGGCGCTTCTCGTAAACGACTGTTCCGCCTACGCCAAAAACTACCCCTAGAACAGCGGCAATTAATCCCTCTATCATAAATTGTTCCTTTCTCCGAGGACCAATCCTACTTGTAAAGACAAGACGTATCTGTTACTAAATCAAAATGAGGACTAGTCTGGAAATTTCAAAAAGTTTCGTGAGAGCCTAAATCATAGACTTCTTTTATTGTAGCTCTTTTTACCTCAACCAAGCAAGCTTATTTGCGCGGTTTTGTGATATGGGCGTCACTGCCGTACAGAGGAAGAACAATCTGATCGTTTTGGCCAGACTGTAGTTTGATAATAACTTGGTCTCTCCATGTTTCGCCCTCTCCACCTACAATCGGAATTGCCAAACTATCGGCCATGGTATTTAAAACCGTCAGGCCAATTCGAAGACCCGTAAAACTGCCTGGTCCGCGAAATACGCCTATTCCAGAAATATCCGTAAACGTTTTACCATTTTTTTGTAATTGTTCTTGCAAATAGTTAAGCAGACCTCTAGCCAGCGTGCGGTCCGCTTGCCATTCGTCGTTATAATGCCAGTCACTATCGACAAGCATAATTTTACAGACAGGAGTGGACGTATCGAGTAAAAGAATCATACAAGCGCCTTTACGAGCTGGGTACTTTTTTCACCGCCAGCCGACAACATAACCTTGCGAGAGTTTTCGGTTGGAGAAGTAATCTGAATTGTGAGCCTATCGGCCGGTAGTACGCCGCTTACGATCTCGGCCCATTCAATCATCGTAACGGAGTGAGGATCATTAAGTGTTTCGTGCAGCTCGCTCGTCATAATTCCCGCATCATTCAGCCGATAAAAGTCATAGTGTGCTAACTGTAGATTATTTGCCGCCACGTACACCCGGCTAATGGTAAAACTAGGGCTTTGTACGTCTTCGTCAACGCCAAAGCCCTTCGCAATTCCTTTGGCAAGGGTCGTCTTCCCAGCACCGACATCACCAACAAGCTCAATAATTTCCCCACCATTAAGAAGCGCTCCGAGCCGAGCACCAAACTCCTTCATTTCGTCTTCACTTTCGGTAGTGATTGTCATCTTAAACATTATACCCGTTTATAGCGCGTTTCATCTAGCGTTTTGTCATTTTCCCAGGTACAATGGAGCGTAAGCAGTATGCGTATTTCAGATATTACTATCGAAAAGTTGCTCGAGCGCAGCGGCGTGGTCAACGCAGAGCAAATCGCCGTTCTTAAGGAAGAGAGCGCTCGTTCAAGACGCTCTTTGCAAGACCTTGTTATTCAAAATGATCTTATAGACAACAAGACACTCACGAAACAATTTGCCGAATATGCACAAATACCTTTTGTCGAACTCGATCCGGCCCAAATTCCACACGATGTTTTAAATAAAATCCCAGAACGTATTGCCCGGCAATACAACACGGTCCTGTTCAAGATTGATGAAGACGGCACGATGCATCTGGCAATGGACGACCCCGACGATGTTCAGGCTGTCAGTTTTATTCAAAAAGAAATCGGCGAAAACACTAAAATTTATATCGCAACACGCGATAATATTCTTTCTTGTCTTGAAAATTACCGAGGTGATGTCAACCAAGAACTAAACGCAGTTATTAATATTCAACGTGAAGACAAAGGTGACAACCAAACAGTCACTGAAGCCGATGTTGCTGAAGATTCGCCGATTGCCCAAACCGTAAACCTTTTGCTTGAATACGCCATTCGTAGTAATGCCAGCGATATCCATATCGAACCCCGCGAAGAATTTGTTCAGGTCCGCTACCGTATTGACGGGGTACTAAAAGAGGTGAATCGCCTACCCCGAAATGTTATTGGCGCGCTGACGAGTCGCATTAAAATCCTTTCCAACCTTAAAATTGACGAACGTCGCGTACCTCAGGACGGCCGTTTCAAGATTAAAATTGCGGGGAAACAATACGCTCTACGTGTCAGTACACTGCCTGTAGCTGATGGTGAAAAAGTCGTTATGCGTATCTTGGATGAATCAAACCAAGCTATCACGCTCCAGGACCTTGGTTACTGGGGACACTCCCTGGAAGTTATCTCCGAGGCTATCACCGAGCCAAACGGCATGGTTCTCATTACCGGACCGACAGGATCGGGTAAATCTACCAGTCTCTTTAGTGTCCTCACCATGCTTAATACGCCCGACGTTAATATTTCAACGATTGAAGATCCGGTTGAGTACAAAATCCCAGGAGTGAACCAAACACAAACCAACGTAAAGGCAGGTATGACCTTTGCCAGCGGGCTGCGCGCGCTCCTTCGTCAAGATCCGAACGTTATCATGGTTGGTGAGATCCGTGACGGCGAAACTGCCAACTTAGGCGTGCAAGCGGCACTAACCGGACACCTTGTTTTTAGTACGCTGCACACCAATAACGCAGCGACATGTCTGCCTCGACTTCTCGACATGGGGATTGAACCCTTCCTTATCGCCAGCACGGTTAAAGCCGTTGTGGGTCAGCGTCTTGTCCGGCGTTTATGCACAAATTGCCGTCAGACCTACACGCCGACCGCTGATGAGATAAAAGCCATTACTCATCTATTCAACCTCCACGACAATCAGGATTTTGGGCACATTCATGATCTTGAAGAACAAGCGCAGAAACAAGCTGTCGGTGGGGATACGCCCCTTGGCACATCCGAAACAACGATTACAAACCTATGGAAAGCCGCGCCTGAAGGCTGCGACGAATGCAGCCATACGGGATACAGAGGCCGTATTGGTATCTACGAAGTCTTAGGAAACACCGTTCCTGTTCAAAAACTGATCGTCGCTAACGCAACCAGCAATCAGATCCAAGACCTAGCAATTGCCGAGGGAATGGTCACTATGCAAACTGACGGACTCGTCAAAGCACTCCGCGGTAATACAACAGTCGAAGAAGTCCTGAGAGTGACTAAAGAATAGTCATGCCTAAGTTTATTTACATAGCGACAAACAGCCTGAATAAATCAATTACCGGCACACTTGAGGCAGCCGACAAATCAGCCGCTATCGCGGCAATCATCAAACAAGGCATGCGGCCTATCAGCGTCAAACCTGGATCAGGTGGCGCCAAAGCATTTAGCTTTAACGATTTTCTGGGTGGCAATAAGGTAAAATCCGACGACCTTGTTATGTTCACACGCCAGCTCAGTGCCATGGTAAGTGCCGGTGTCCCCCTTCTTCGTGCGCTTAGCTCCCTCCAACAACATAGTGAAAGCCCGGCTCTTAAAAAAGTACTTGCAACAGTCATTAAAGACGTAGAGGGCGGCGCACCTCTGGGTGATGCTTTAACAAAGTACCCTAATACCTTTAGCGATGTTTACGTGAACATGGTCCGTGCCGGTGAAGCCGCAGGTATTCTAGATGAAATTTTAAAGCGACTAGCTTTGCAACAAGAAAAAAACGCGACGATTCGTAAAAAAGTAAAAAGTGCCATGACCTATCCGATGGTTCTGATTTTTATTACCGTTATCGCCTTTTTTGGACTTATGATATTTGTTATTCCACAAATTGGTAAAATCCTCAAAGACCTCGGCGGACCTGATGCGGAGCTGCCGCCGCTAACACAAGGGATGCTGTCGATCAGCGGATTTATAACCAGCTATTGGTATATTGTCTTCCCCGCGCTTATTGCCGGCGTTGTCTTTTTGGTTCGTTACATAAAGACGCCAAAAGGTAAAAACCAATTTCATCATCTTATGTTAAAAATGCCCGGAGTTAACACTATTGTTAAAAAGCTAGCCGTCGCCCGTTTTGCGCGCACCTTCTCGGCATTAATGGGTGCGGGTGTCGCCGTACTTGAAGCCCTGACCGTCACGTCGCGGGCAGTAGGAAATGTCGTCTATGAAAAGGCTCTTCTTGATGCAGCCGAAGCCGTTAAAAATGGATCAACCCTTTCGTCGGTCATTGAAAAGAACCCGCTGTTTCCAGCCATCGTTGCGCAGATGCTTTCTGTGGGTGAAGAAACGGGTCAAACTGATATCGTCCTCGTCAAAGTCGCGGATTTCTACGAAGAAGAGGTCGACGTAGCCATCGAAGGCATCAGTTCGATTATCGAACCGGTCATGATCGTTCTTATGGGTGGAATGATCGGGTTGATCGCAGCGAGCGTCATGGGCCCGATTGCCGGCCTTGCTCAAAACGTCAAATAGGGGTGGAAATACCTGCCAAAACAAAGTGCTCATGGTATACTATTAAGCAGTAATCTTAGTGGGCATCAATGGCAAAATTATTCTATAAAGACAAGCCAATTATCGGACTTGATATCAGCCAAACCGGTATCAAGGTCATGGCTGTGGACCCAAAAAAGTGGTCCGTTTTAGGATACGGTTCGATTGATCTTGACCCGGCCAAGGTACAAGAGTCACTTGATAGTGACGATACGTATCTGAGCGAAAATATCAGTTTGTTACTAGGCGAAAAGCTCATCGGGGAACTACCTAGCAATCATGCGATTATCGGTATCCCTACAAGTCGAACTTTCTCCCGGACGTTTACCGTCCCGGCAAAGGCAGAGAAGACTCTCGCGGATGCCGTCGAAATTGAAGTTGATCAATATATTCCTATCCCTATGAGCGCGCTTTACGTGGATTACGAAATCATCGAGCGTACCAAAGAAAACCTGACTATTATCATGTCCGCCGTTCCAAAAGTATTAGTAGACAGCTGTATGGCCGCATGTCTTGCCGCCAATCTAAGGCCAATCATGATAGAGCCTGGAATCAACTCCGTCGCCCGCGTTCTTGAAACAACCGAGGAAGGACACTTGCCTACCTTGATTGTTGATATTGGCCCAGCAAGTACGGATATTGCCGTCCTTGATGGAGGTGCTATTCGCGTGAGTGGGGGTGTCGGTATTGGTGGAAATACGTTTACGCTCGATATTGCTAAAAAGTTAAATGTTGCGCTTGAAAATGCCCATCAGCTAAAAGTCTTAAACGGACTCAGCACGGGCCCTAGGCAAGCCAAAATAAACGGCGCGTTAGGACCTAGCCTGCAACGAATCGTCACAGAGATCCGTAAGGTTATCCGTTATTACAACGAACGTCTTAACGATGACCGCAAAATCGAACAGGTCCTCGTCGTAGGAGGTGGTAGCAACGTACCCGGTATTGGAGACTACTTCACCAACGAGCTCGTCATGGCTGCGCGAGTCGCAAGCCCTTGGCAGAAACTTGATTTTGGTAAATTACCTCAACCTAGCAAACAATTCCGCCCTCGTTACATAACTGTCGCCGGCCTTGCGAGTGTCAACGAGAAAGAGGTCTGGAAATGATCAACCTTTTACCTCCAGCCAATAAACGTCAGATAAGAGCAGGTCGCAGCAATACGCTGCTTGTCCGCTATAATTTCTTTTTGCTTGGCGCGTTAGGGTTTCTTTTAATCGCAATCGGTTTTGTTTACTTCTACCTCGTCAATACGAAAACAAGTGCCGAAGCGGTAGTCCAAGAAAACCAGACAAAAGTTACCGACTTCCGACAAGTTGAACAAGAGGCAAACGAATTTAAAAACAACCTCGCCGTCGCTAAACAAATTCTTAGCAAGGAAGTTGTCTATACGAAAGTCATCCTCGAAATCGCCGCACTGATACCAAAAGGCGTCGTGCTTGATAACCTTAATCTTGATGCCAAGACATTCGGTACTGAAACAACTCTGACGGCTCGTGCCAAGACTGTTGATGACGCAATTGCTCTTAAAAACTCGTTCCAAAATTCACCATCCTTTTCTAATGTCCATTTTCAAAGTATTGCCACTGCCGAAGCAGGAGGTACATATCCTATTAATGTCAGTTTAAACGTTACTATCAATAAGGATGCAGCCAAGTGAAAAAACGTCAGTTAACCGCTACCGCCCTACGCCTTATCTTAACGACTAGCCTGTTCGCTACTGCAGGAATTGGCATTGCCGTGTTCTCAATAGCCGACAAAACGTTAAAAGGTACCGCGGTAGCAACCAGCCATTCTGTTGCCGACGCCAGTGCAAGCCAAAATAACCTCCAGAACCTACAAAAACTCCAACAAGACCTTATTAATAAAAAAGATGTTGTCACACGAGCAGAAAGTATCGTGGCCGAAAGTCGAAGCTACGAGTATCAAAACCAGATTATAAATGACCTTAACGATTACGCCGCCCGAGCTAAGCTTAGTATTACCAACATCACCTTTAACGCAGCTGCTGCGGCAGGTGGCGCGGCAACAACTCCCGCGACGCCAGCTCCATCAACGACAATCGTTAACGGTGTGAAATCAACGTCCGTATCAATTACCCTTAAAAATCCTGTCGACTACATTAGTATGCTCAAGTTTATTAAATCCATCGAGCAAAACCTTACTAAAATGCAGATATCGAACATTGCCCTTTCACAGAGCACAGACGGCCAACCCGGCATTTCCAGTGATACATTAAACATTGAAGTATATATTAAGTAGGAATTATATGAACATATCTCTTACCAGTATTAAAAAACTCATCCTCGCATTACTTCATCGTTTTCACGCTATTATCTTTGTCGTTGTAGTTGTTGGCGGCTTGGCCGCAGTAGTACTTTTGCTTAACAGTATTATCGTGTCGTCTAGCGAACAAGGCGACTATGTTCCCCCCGGCAGCAATCCGTCGTCATTCGACCAAACGACAATTGACCGTATCGAGCAACTAAAAACCCGTACTGATTCGACAGCACCTCTTGATCTTTCGAAAGGTCGGACTAATCCTTTTGTTGAGTAGTTACACGAAAACGTTTATACTAAAAGTATGTTACTCGCTGGATCTCGACTCATAGACGCACCCGTTTTGGGATTACAGACAGGCAGCGAACTTGCAAGGACTAGCCGCCCTATTATCGACCCTGCTAAACTTGAAATCATCGCCTATGAAGTAAATGGCCCGCTCCTTGACCTTCACCCTTCACTCCTGCGGGTCGCGGACGTACGAGAGTTTAGCGATATTGGTATTATCGTCGATTCAAGTGATGAATTTGTCACGCCTGACGATATTATTAAGCTTGATGAAATATATAAGCTTCATTTCGATATTGTTGGTATGCGTGTCATTGATGAAAAAAGGCGAAAGCTTGGTAAGGTCAGTGCCTACACTATTGATACGACTGGCTTTTTAATTCAACAACTAAGCGTCAAACGACCTCTTCTAAAAAGTTTGAACGACACAGAACTTTTGATTCACCGGTCGCAAATTACCGAGATTAACGATCATGCGATCGTGGTCCATTCACAGGCAAAAATTCCTCAGCCTGCTATACCTTCGGTTCGCACCGCATATGTTAACCCATTTCGTAAAAGCGCGAACGCGGAACAAATTGATCAAAAATAACTTTATTCTTCGCTTTCGGCAAGAGCCTGCTTTATATCGTCATAGCTAAAACCCTGCCTAGCTAAATATTGCATGAGTTTTTGTGCGTCCGGATAGCGCGCGCGCTTCTTGGCAATAACCTTCTGTAATTCGTCTGTATCATTTCTAGGGGATTGGTCAACAAAGTGTTCGATAATTGATGATTCGACACCCTTGCTGCGAAGCTCGGATATAATCTTTCTTTGACTGGCACCTTTTGTAAGATTGCGATTCTCTACCCAAAAACGCGTGAATTTTTCATCATCGACATAGCCTTTTTCGAGCAAACGATCAAAAACTCGATTTGTTAGCTCTACACTGACGCCTTTTTTAATTTGGCCGGTCTTCGTTCTGGCGTCGCGCGTCTTACGATATAGATAGTCACGAACTTCACGCATACTATGAGGCCGCATCAGGCTATATTCGAGTGCTCTTGTGTATAATTTTCCAAATTGGCTCTCGGTCTCTAGTTCCAGTAGTTCTTCGTCGGTATATTCTTTGCCTATGCGAATACCTAGATCGGCCACCTGTAGAATATCCAGACTGAATCGATACTTGCCGTCAACCATCACGTTGACGCGGTCCCTGTCTTTCTGCTGTGCGGTAATGCCAGTGATCTTCATTGTCTCAGTATAGCTGATATACTAAAGGCATGACAAAACCCAAACAAACATCAAAGGCTAGCTGGAAAATGAGTAGCGCCGAACCACCTACGTCTAAATACACGGCTTTTTACCTCATTTTACTTATTCTTACCACAATAAGTGCTATATTTGGCCTCACTGGGTTTAGCGGAATAGGTGATTCCCTACGCTATGTTCACGATGCCCCGATCCTAACCTGCATCACGTTTGGTCAGTATATCACCACTCTATTGATGATAGCCGGGGTTGTATTTCTTTATAAAAAACAAAAGGACGGTTTGTACCTTTTGTTTGGCGCATATGCCTTCACTATCATCACAATGACGGTCCTGCCCTTTGCATCCGATCCAATTATCCTTGAGACAGCCAGACAGCTTACTATCCAAGAAGGTGCTAAGATTAGCATGCAGGACGCCGAAACTTTTGCTCGTATTGCCTTGAATATTATCGCTGTGCTTAACATCATTTCTAGTCTTCTCTTTGCCCTATTGTGGCAGCTTGCCTGGAACAAGCAGGCCAAGAGGGATTCTCTCGTTAAATAAAAACTACGGGTCTCGTTACGAGACCCGTAGTTTTAAAGTGAGCGCACCAAGAGCTTTTTAGGCGGCTTCTTCAGCAACCTTTACGCGAACCTTTTTGTCGATCTCCGCAAGAACTTTAGGGTTTTCTTTCAGATAGACTTTGGTAGCTTCACGGCCTTGGCCAATTTTGGCTTCGTTATAGTCGAACCATGCGCCAGCTTTGCCTACAATGCCATGCTGGACGGCTAGGTCAAGTACGTCACCAGTGCCCGAGATACCTTCGTTATACATGATATCGAATTCGGCAATACGGAATGGAGGGGCAATCTTGTTTTTCACCACCTTCACCTTAGTCCGGTTACCTACTATATCTTCGCCCGATTTAATCTGGCCGGTGCGGCGGATATCCAGTCGGACTGATGCGTAAAATTTAAGCGCATTACCACCCGTGGTCGTTTCGGGGTTGCCAAACATAACACCAATCTTCATACGAATCTGGTTGATGAAGATGACGGTTGTTTTGCTTTTGCTGATAATACCAGTTAGCTTACGGAGCGCCTGGCTCATCAAACGAGCTTGGAGACCCATATGGCTATCGCCCATTTCACCGTCAATTTCAGCCTGAGGAACCAGGGCTGCAACCGAGTCAACGACAACAAGATCAACAGCATTTGAACGAACAAGCGTTTCAGCAATCTCTAGTGCTTGTTCGCCGTTATCCGGCTGTGAAACAAGCAGGTTATCCGTATCAACGCCTAGTCGCTTTGCATAGGCTGGGTCAAGTGCGTGCTCTGCATCGATGAACGCCGCTGTTCCGCCGGCTTTTTGCACTTCAGCAATAGCATGCAGGGTTAACGTTGTCTTACCTGAACTCTCAGGTCCGTAAACCTCAATGATACGGCCTTTTGGATAGCCACCACCAAGGGCCAAGTCAAGGCTCAGTGCGCCCGACGAAATTAATTCGACATCTACTTTGTGCGCTTCACCTAATTTCATAATTGACCCATCACCAAATTGTTTGGTGATTTGATCCATTGCAAGACCAAGTGCTTTTAGTTTGCCTTCATTGGTCGTTGATTTTTCAGCCATTTCTGGTTTTTCAGTCTTTTTAGCCATATTCTCCCTCTCTTATCTATATCTATTATACGCTAGAGTTTGGCAAAATTTGCTATAATGGTGACAATGAAACACTCTAAAGGATTTACCGTTATAGAGCTAATCGTCGTGATTGCCGTAGTTGGCGTCACCGCAGCTCTTTTACTCATACAGAAAAACAACCTAGCCGCAACCGAGCGTGATGATAACCGAAAAATTGCGATCAACGCAATGTATTACAACCTTGAAGAAGTATTTTTCGAAAAAAACGGCTACTACCCTACCACCATCGACAGTAAGGTACTTCGTGCAATGGACCCTGGTCTTTTCACTGATCCAAATGGATTCAAAGTAGGAGACAAAGATTCAAGTTACCGTTATGAACCTACGAACTGCGAAGACAACAAATGTAAGGGTTACTCACTTCGTACAAGTCTTGAAAAAGAAGCAGATTACGTTAAAACGAACCGTTAATCTACGACCGGACGGCCATTCTTGAACGCCTCAACGGCATTATTCAGCGTAGCTATTTCTCGCTTGGGATTAGAGACATAGTTAAAGCGGTAGGTTGTTTCATCACCCTCGGTGCTGAGGCGGATCGAGCCGTAATCCAGCATAGATTGTATCAATCCATTCTGACGATAACTCGCGTCTTCGATATTAGACAAACTAACCGTCTGTTCGTGTTTTGAGAACAGGCTCGTTTGAATCTCTTGAATAACACTTTCGTTCGTAAGGAAGAAGCGGTTGTTTATATATACCCAAACAGCAATATATCCACCAATCAAGAAAAGAAGCGTCAAAAGGCTGCCGCTAAAGAAAATCGAAGCATACGATGGAGGGTTAAGAACTCCTAGTGATTCGACAATCAGTGGGTAATTAATCATGAGCGAAAGAACAAGAGCAACACAAAATACCGTCAAACCCACAGGCAATACCAGTCCGATTGGATGACGACGCACCGCGCTGATAACGAACTCTTCATCGCTAAGGTTAAGCTGCGGGTAGCGACGCATAGAATCTTCATGCCTTGCTTTTACTTCCGGGGTTATTTCAGGCTTTTCAGGAGATACCGCTCGGGTCATATGAACAACTTGTGGTGTTGAGGTAGGAGGCGCGGCATACAGTGGGCGGCCCTCGCTATCATAGGCGACAGGCTCTGGAGTTTGATCACCCGCTACCGGCTTTTGAGGCTGAGGAGGAAGATTGGGCGGAATTGGTGGAGGTGGGTTCTGATCCATACAGTTATTATAGCAATTCTTGCTGGTTTTCGGCTGGTTTTCGGCCGAGGTGAACGTACGCTTTTGCTGTTACTCGACGACCCCGAGGGGTACGCTCAATAAATCCAAGCTGCAAAAGATAGGGTTCGTAGAAATCCTCGATTGTTGTCGCTTCGTCACCGGTTAGGGCCGCGATCGTATTAAGTCCTACGGGATTATTACCATAGTTATCAATGATACTAAGCAGCATATTACGGTCTGCGGGGTCTAGCCCTAATTCATCGATCTCCATCATTTCAAGTGCTTTGGTGGTCGTAATCGTATCGATAATACCGTCGCCATTAACATCCGCGTAGTCACGAACGCGTTTTAGCAAACGGTTAGCGATACGTGGCGTCAAGCGTGCGCGGGTTGAAAGCATCTGGGCAGCTTCTGCGTGAATTTTACTCTCTAGAATTCCTGATGACCTTGCAATAATCTGTGATATTTCCCCAGGGGTATAAAATTCATGACGGTAGATATGGCCAAAGCGGTCTCGGAGAGGAGCGGTCAACGCACCAGTTCTTGTCGTTGCGCCAATCACCGTGAACCTAGGCAAATCAAGGCGCACACTTCGCGCAGCTGGCCCTTTACCGATAACGATATCGAGTTTAAAGTCTTCCATCGCACTATACAGTACTTCTTCGACGGCATGGCTAAGCCTGTGAATCTCGTCAATAAATAACACGTCGCCATCGTCTAAGTTTGTCAATATACTCGCAAGATCGCCTGCTCGCTCAATCGCCGGTCCTGCAGTAACGCGAATATTTGTTCCCATTTCATTAGCGATAACGGTTGCCATTGTGGTCTTGCCTAGTCCTGGAGGGCCATATAAAAGGACGTGATCAATAGGCTCGTTACGTTTTTTGGCCGCGTCTATCGCTAATTTTAGGTTCTTTTTCAGCCGTTCCTGGCCAATGTATTCCGAAAAGTTCTGCGGACGCAGGGTCACTTCAATTTGCTGCTCATCACTATCGTCGTCGTGGACGCTTGTGTCTACAATCCGTTCTACTGCCATAATTCGTGCCTATTCATTATTTACTTCTTAGCGCCTGCGTTACCCGGTCAGCTGTTGAAAGATCAGTCGAGATGCCCTCCAGAGCTCTTGTGGCGTCATTCAGGTTATAGCCGAGTGCCATTAACGCTTCGAGTGCTTCATCGCTATGTGCAAGCTGCTTCGATGCGCCTTCGTTACTCACATTAGTTCGGATCGCTAGGCCGACTTTGTCGGTCAGATCAACGACCACACGCTCTGCAATACGCTTGCCGACACCGCTTGCCTTGGTTATAAACGCGCTATCAGCATTTGCAATCGCATTGCGAACCGTTTCGCTTTCACCTAAACTCAAGATTGAAAGTGCAGCCTTTGGGCCAACACCCTGCACGGTAATAAGCATTTCAAACAGTTTTTTAGCCGCTAAACTTGTAAACCCAAAGAGTTCCTGCGATTGTTCTCGAATATGGTGATGCGTGTAAAACTTCACTGGCTCGTTAAGAAGCGTCTGCTCGAAGTCGCCAAGCGCAACAGCAACTTCATACCCGACACCGTGAACATCAACTATTATCGAAGAATTAAATTTTTCAGAGGCAACCCCAGAGACATGTGCAATCATATCTATTATTATGACATACTACCGCGCTTTACGAAGCATTACGGATTGATAGGTGGAATAACAGGAGTTGTTGGGGTCGTACCTCCCCCGCCAGTTCCCGGATCTATTGGCGTGGTTGGAGTTGTGGGTGTCGTCGGCGTTACTGGTGTCTCTGTTGTCGGTTCTTCTTCTTTAGGTTTTTCTTCTTCCTTCTTTGGAGGTGCTACTGGCGTACATGTCGCTGTTGGCAATCCCCAGGCAAGGAAATACTCGTTATATGTG
The DNA here is from genome assembly GCA_035317825.1 of Candidatus Saccharimonadales bacterium. NCBI lineage: Bacteria > Candidatus Saccharimonadota > Candidatus Saccharimonadia > Saccharimonadales (SeqCode) > Saccharimonadales bacterium (SeqCode). The sequence goes on from DATHGB010000012.1 coordinate 22,427, forward strand.
CCGTTACCGCTACTTGAGGCAAGCCCGCCATTGCTATAGCAGACAGCTCGCTGTACAACTCCAGACGGCGCTGGGAATTTCGTGTCAGCAACCCCCTGCAAACCCTGTTTCATCGTATTCACCCAAATCGGTCCGGCCATTCCCGACCCACCGTTAAGCATGGCATGGTTATCATTATTCCCTACCCATACGCCGACTGCTAGCTGCGGCGTATAGCCGATTGTCCAAGCGTCGCGCTGATCATCTGTTGTCCCCGTTTTAACCGCCGCCGTTTTGCCGCTCACTGTCAAAGACGAACCGAATATCGGGGCACGCGCACTATTATCAGACAAAATATCCGATATTAGGTACGCGCCTTCTTTACTGATAACCGTTTTGGCCTTTTCGTTGGCTTTGAAAATATTATTATCGTACTTATCGTTCACTTGTTTAATGATTGTCGTATCGTACTGCTGACCCTGATTGGCAAATGCCGCATACGCGTTGGTCATTTGCATCAGAGGCACTTCTGCGGTTCCAAGGGCGAGTGCTAGGCCATAGTTTTTATTGCTATCAATTGTTGTAATACCCATTGTTTTGGCTTGTTCGATCGCTGTATCGATACCTACTTTTTGCAGTACTTTTACCGCTGGAATGTTGAGTGATCGTGCCAAAGCGTTCCGTACCGAGACGTTACCGCTAAACGTTCGGCTAGCATTTTGCGGGCTATAGCCGCCAAAATCAGTCTTTACATCTTGCAAGATTGTCGCAGGCGTAATGATATTATCCACGAGCCCGCGACTGTAATAAATAGGCTTAAAGCTAGACCCAGGCTGGCGTGCTGTTGTCGCCATGTTCACCTTACCCCAATCCGTATTGTTCCAGTCTGCGCTACCCACGAGTGCCCGTACCTCACCCGTTGTCGGGTCAACGGCTATCCCGCCTGCATTTGAACCCCCGTTTCGCTGAATATAATTCATGTGATTGGCGATATTATCAGTCAATTGTTTTTGAAGCGTTAAATCAAGGGTTGTCTTTACCTGATACCCTGAACGTGCAACGTTGTCTTCCCCGTACTTTTTATATAGTTCGTCTAATACCATCTGCGTGAAGTGCGGTGCATTGTTATTGGCCGTATCAGTCATCGGTTGGTAGGCTAATACTTCGGCTTTAGTCGTCGCCTTCTCAGCTTCGGTAATATACCCGTTCGTCACCATTCGGGATAGTACGGTATTCTGACGCTCGGTTGCGTATTCAATATTGCCAAGGGTAGGGGAGTAGTTATTTGGTGATGGCAAAATTCCAATGAGCATTGAACTTTGCGCAAGGTCCAGGTCTTTAGCCGACTTTCCAAAGTATGCCTGTGCCGCGTCCTCTATGCCAAATATGTTCCCTCCGAAAAAGGCCGAGTTCAGATACATTTCAAGGATTTGATCTTTACTGTACCGCTGCTCAATAGCAATTGAAATCGTCAGTTCCTGGTATTTTCGCAGGAATGTCTGCTTTGTGGTTAGTAGCGTATTCTTTGCCAGCTGCTGCGTCAAGGTGGATCCCCCACCTGTCACCTGCCCAGCTAAAAGATTGCCGTAGAGAGACCGGAAAATACCCGTGACCGAAAAGCCATCGTGTTTATAAAAGTCTTTATCTTCAGCTGCTACAAGTGCATGCTCGACGTTATCAGATATTTCACTTAGTGGAATCATCTTACGATGCTCGGCGCGACCAGTTTCGTAAAAGACTTTGCCATTTTTGTCCGTTAAAACAATTCCCGTGTTATTTCGGTTCATCAACCGTTCTTGATCGGCAATATCGTTGTAATAAAATGCGTAGGTGAATAGGGGAGTCAGCGCTAGAAATAGAATGACGGGTGCCGCAATAACGGCAATCTTTTTCTTTTTTGACATTTTGCTAAACCAGCGCCAGTGACGCCGGGTTGTTCGTTTTGCTTTTCTGACAGGTGATACCTTTTTGGTATATTTTCCTTGACGGATCATATGATTAGTATACTACTTTCAAGCTTAAAATTGCCCCACCCTGCATCGGTATGACATATCTTCATACTGCTACTTATTATCTCATATCGGTAGATTATTACAATTTCCATACACGAGTATAGTACTGGGATTGACTTTTACCAATAAATATGATAAAATAAATACACTTCTGTTCGCTCCTAGCAAGGAGAAGAGATGGCGTACCTTACTGAAGCAGAGCAACTCGAAATAGTGAGAAAAGTGCTCACAGGTGACTTGCGACGCGATGACTTCGCGACGCGGCCTCTCTGGTCACTTCCCACACTGACCTATGTAGGCGTCGCTATGACGCTTGCTGGGCGGTACAGGATCAACGACGACAATCAGGTCTGCGTACCCCTCCAGAAGATTCTCAATGAAGTCATTCTGATGGGCTTCGAGGAGGTGGAGAAGGAGTACACCAGGGACGAGTACGAGGACTACCAACTACGCGAATCGGTAAGGCGTCTCAAGCTTTGCCGCAGAGCACCTCAGGGTAGTCGTCCCTACCAAGTAGTGCTCGACCCGTCGCCCGCACTTCAATCCCTCATCGCCGAGCACCAAGACAGCCCAAAGATCGAAGACTTCTTCAGAGACATGGCTGAAGGCTTCGCGCGCCATGCAGGCTGGAAGATGAGGCGTGAGATGCAATTTCTCCAGCGAGAGCAAGAGGAGAAGCGGCTACGTCTTCAAGGGCCGATGACCCGTGAGGCGCATCAGCTTGTCGCGCGGTTCAAGGAAAAGTACGGTTTCGACGGCCTTGCTGCTCTACGCGCTCAGCTCGACGAAGCGCAAGAGCAACAGTAAGACGATCATCGTGAACAGAAGAAGCCGCATTCCCTGCACCTGCAGGGGAAGCGGCTTTTTCGCCTTTTAGACTACTGCATTTTAATCATAAACGCGCACATAATTGCGGCGGCAAGTGCATCGGCGCAGTCATCGGGTTTTGGCACGTCTTTTAATCCTAGCTGGATTCGCACCATTTCTTGTACCTGCTTTTTATCAGCCTTGCCATACCCTGTAATTGTTTGTTTGATTTGAAGGGGAGTGTACTCTTCGATTTTTAGCTTTGCCTGCTTGCCTGTTAACATTGCAACGCCACGGGCATGCGACACGCTCATTGCGGTCGTCACGTTTTTAGCAAAAAACAGTTGTTCGATTGCCATAAATTCGGGCTTGGTTTCTTTAATGATGCTGGTAAGCTCTAGGTATATCTCCTCTAGCCTATCCGCAAGGGGAGTGTGTGCGGGTGTCGTAATAACACCCGCTGTCACCAGCGTCGTCCTCCCTGCCTTGGCGTCAATAACGCCAAACCCCAAGATTCCAGTACCCGGGTCAATCCCAATGATTCTCATAGTCTTAGTATACGATAGTTACTTGTTGTCATGCATAACCACAAGCTCTGCTTAAAATACCTGTCATAATTAAATATAGCTGGAAATGAGTTGAGGCTTCTAGCTTATTCTGCAGGTTCGACCGTAATGTCGGCATTAGTGTGAACGTTTACGACGTCGTCTAGCTCATCAAGCGCATCAAGAACTTTAAAGGCTTTTCGCGCTGTCTCTGGATCACTAATTTCAACAGGAGCATTAGGAACGTATTGCAGTTCGGCTTCTTTCACTTCTAGACCTGCGTCAATGAGTGCTGTACGCACTTTGGCTAGATCTTTTTGCTCAGTGTACACGATCACTTCCCCGTCTTCTTCAACGGCATCTTCTGCACCTGCATCGAGAATGGTCAAAAGCGCGTCTTCACCGCTCGCGGCAACGCGAATAACGCCCTTTCGCGTAAATTGAAACGCTACGCTGCCAGGTTCTGCCATGCTTCCGCCATTCTTAGTAAAAGCACTGCGCACTTCTGGGTAAGTTCGGTTTTTGTTGTCAGTCGCTGTTTCAACGATGATACCCATGCCTCCAGGCCCATACCCTTCATATGTTGCCTCTTCCATGACGGCGGCGTTCTTGTCGCTTACACGATCGATGGCACGTTGAATATTATTGTTAGGCATATTCGCCTGTTTAGCCTTCTCAATTGCTAGGGCTAATGCCGAGTTCATTGTCGGGTCGACTCCACTACGAGCCGCAATAGCAATCTGATTACCAATTTTTGTAAATACAGCACCACGCTTGGCGTCTTTTGCACCTTTTTCACGCTTAATTGTTGACCACTTGCTGTGTCCTGACATAAAAAATCTCCGTTAAGACCTGTATCGTTTTCTTTATTATAACAGATGGAGAAAGGTTATTCTACGGAGTTTAAAGACTCCAGAAGCAAATCAATGCCCATATAGGAATATAGGACCTGTAAGACTTCGAGTGGTCTTGATAAAGTTGTTTACGGAATTTTGGAGTTTGGTTATATATTGAATATCTCTTGTATATATTTAGATATAAGAGAAAGAGAAAAGAGATTAACGGTAGTAATTAAAAAAGATAGCTACAATACCGGTATTGTAGCTAATGCGCTTCTAATTTTAGTTAAATCGCAATGCAGCTATCCCGTCTGGGATAGCAAAAACAAAAGAACGAACCTCGAAAATGAGATTCGTTTCACATGATTGACCGAAAAGGCTCGAACCAATGTATTTCTAGACGAAATCAGTAATATGAATCTTAAATACGTGTCATCCGGTAATTACTAATGTTCGCATACGGACTTATTACCGGTGCGGTCGTACAGTTACCGTTGAGCGTGTTCGTCTGCGCACTACCTTCTAATCGATAGACAATCAGATACATCTGGTTAAAGCCCGCTCCGCATGAGGTCGCCGCATTATTAGAAAGGTAAGCGTAATTGTAGCCGACTGGTGTCAAAACGTTGACATTTGACGTACTGGTTGGATCGGATGGCACGTTGTTGTCCATGTATGGCTTCAGTGCAGTCACAAGTGTTTGCCAGCTAGCATCTGCCGTTGTATTCCAAGCATTGCTCATTACCGTTGCGCCGCCACTGGTTGGGTATTTATGATTATCCAAATAATACAGCTCCAGGCCCTTGGCAAGCTCAGCAATATCGTTCTGTCGCCTGCTATCCCGCGCACGCCCTTGGCTGCCGTTATATGCAATGATGCTAATTGACGCCAAAATACTGATGATAACAATAACGACTAAAAGCTCAACCAGAGTGAATCCTTTAGTATGAATCTTTTTTAGGTTGCCCACCTGCATAATACCTACCAGTATACTGTTTTTATAAAAGATATACAAAAGCTCATTAAAAATTCCGGACGTTGATCTAATTCATAAAGAGATACGAAAACAGCGAAGTAATTTACTTAATGCCCAGTAGTAGTTATACAATATCTTTCCAATAGCAAGTGTAGTCACCACCTTTATTAAAGCCGAGCTGTTCATAGCGACTGTCTAGCTCACTTTCGCCAACTGGTGAATAAACTAGTACTTGTGTATGCCCTCTTTCTTTTAATATGCCAAGGGCCTTGTTAATGAGTTCGGCAACAACCGTTTTATCATTACCAGCTACAGCGAAGCGGAATAACCATGCTACGCGTCCATCATCAATTAGCGAAACTGTGCCAATCAGACTGGCATCGTCCTCTGCAAGTAAAATTGCATCTGAGTCAGCTTCGATTTTTTTGCGTAAACGTTCTTCACCGTCACGAGCTTCATCGAATTGTCCTCCATACAGCGAACTATTTTCATATAAGGCTCTCAATGATTTGTAGTCTGATGGCTGATAAGTTCTTATATTCATGGACTCATTATAGCTGTTTATAATTTCTACCCCAATAAAACAAAAACGCCACTATATTAGTGACGCCTAGTCTCATCTTTGAATGATTTCATGGAGGGTCCAGTGGGGCTTGAACCCACGACACCCTGCTTAAAAGGCAGGTGCTCTAACCAGCTGAGCTATGGACCCGAATTGTGAATGCTATTAGCGAGAAGCTAACTTATAAAAGATAGCATTTTAAAGGGTAGTTTGTCAATGTTTGCTAGGTGATTTAGACCGTCCAGGCGTCCTGGTTAAGAAAACATCGACAATGGCGAGTATCAGACCGGCAGTGATAATTAAGGTCCTGTGTTCTACCATGTAGTCATACACAGTTTTACCTACGCCCTCGATCACGAGCGCCGATCCTAATGAATCAAGTAGAAGGGCAGTGGCAAAAAGAGAAAATGCGAGCGCGCCACCTATTCGCTGCGGCAGTGATTTGTACGTTGGCCCGCTTACTAATAAGAGTAATGCGGGTAGTAATGTAATTGCGGCAGCAACAACACTTTGAAGCGGCGGTTTGACTAGGACAAAACCAGCACTGGCAACAACAGGCGTTACGTCCCCTGTCCAGGTTGTAGCTAGCATCGACCCGGCAGCAAGCGCGAGCCCCAATACGCCAAAACGTCGTTTCGTAAAGAAGGTAAGAGCAAATAGGGAAGCGATGACAATTAAAAATACGATAACAAAACTCATAACTTAAAGCCTCCTTCTAGGTGGTTTTCGTCAAAGGCCGCCTGCCCTCCTATTTTAATTGATTTCTTGTCAGCCGTACCGGCCAAAACCTCAACAACGTACCTGGCATCTTCTTTCGATATAAACTTTTCGTACGGGTAGCTTTCGGGTGGGGCGTTTTTAACGATATGGACCACTTTTTTATCTTTATCTAGCCAGACGATATCTATTGGATAGTTCATGTCTTTCATCCATATCGCCCACTTCCCGTCCGTTCCAAATACAAATAGCAACGCCTGGTCGTCGCGTAGTTTAGGAGTCTTTGAAAGTCCCTTTTCTCGTTCATCAGGCGTCCTGGCTACGCTCGTCTTGAATACTCCATCACCCATACGAAGCGTCGTACGGGGTTGCAGCTGCGGCCACAAGATATAAAGTCCAGCCGCACCCACAAGAATGAGGACAAACCCTACAAGCATCCACGAAAGAAGCGGGCTTCTTCGTTTGCTCATTGCCGTATGCCCATGTATACCATAGGCATTATTATATCAGGTAAGTGGCTAGGCGCCGATTTTGTCTTTTTTGTTGCGGCGCTTAGCGTTTAGCTCGATATATTCGATGATTTTTTCGGCGACATTTCGACCCGTAATAAGTTCAGGCGTTTTTAGGCTGGCAGACGAATTAACCTCGAGTACGAGTGGTCCGCGTTCAGAACGCATCATGTCGACACCGCAAATACTGAGCCCCATGGCTTTGGCAGCTTTAACAGCTGTTTTCGTTTCTTCGTCAGTAAGCTTTACTATCTTGCCTACACCACCTTGGTGAGTGTTAGAGCGAAAATCATCATCAAGGCTTTGACGAACAATGCTTGCCACAACTTGGCTACCAACAACAAACGCGCGAATATCCGTACCTGCAGATTCTTTAACAAATTCCTGTACCAAGAAGTTCACACCCTCAACATAGAATGCCTGCATTACGGCTTTGGCCGCTTTTGGAGTTTCGGCAAGTACAACACCATTTCCGTGGGTGCCTCGAGCAACTTTGATGATTAGCGGCGTACCGCCCGCAAGTTCAACAACGTCTTCAAAGTTAGCGGTTTCGCGAGCGAACACGGTTTTTGGGATTCCAACGCCAGCTTTAGCTAAAATCTGATATGCACGCAGTTTGTCGCGTGAACGCACGATCGCAAGTGAGCTAGCGGTTGAATAGGCACCTTGTGATTCGAATTGGCGGACAACAGCAGTCCCGTATTTCGTATAACTTTGCGCGATACGTGGGATAATCGCATCAAACTGACCAAGCGATTCACCTCTATATCGAATAACCGGTTGATCTTTTTCTATAGAGATATAACATTGTGCATAGTTAATAACGCGCACGTCATGTCCGCGCGCTTTAGCTACTTCTTTTAGGCGCTTCGTCGAGTAATTTGCATTACCTTTTGATAAAATTGCGATTTTCATAATATGTATTATCAACCTTTCAGTAATGATTGCAATTGATTAAACCTTGTCTCATCTAAAGCATTCAGCGAACGAGGTCCGTTCTGGACGTCAACGATGAATTTACCTCTCAACGTATTTCTACCGACAAGAATCGGGTAGGCCTGCGTTGATCTATCCGCCAAAGTACAGAATGTCTTGATACGGACGCCTTTAATTTGAACTGTTAGCGGAACCCTATACCTTTTTTGTACATGTCCGTTGGAGCTTGCGACCACTATCTCGGTATAGGTCGGTTCAACGATAACTTTTCCTGTATAAAACGGGCTGCTTTTCCCAAAAAGTATATATTCCAGTCCTGCCTCTGTTTCTTGAACATAACTAGCCCAAATTGAGGACGTTCTTGCTCCAGTGTCTATTCTAGCAGGTACTTTTTTTAATTCGTCGCGCACAAGCCACACATACTCCGCTCGACCGATTTTTTTCTTTTTATCCATAATGTGTTATATTATAACATACCGAGGTATAAAAGTAAATACCTTACATCTTGACTTATACTCTGTTATCACCTATAAATAATATGTGAAAACAATCTTCTACGTAGGAAAACCTTATCTACATCGCGATGCATTACTGCGGTTAAAATCAGCCGGCTATACGCTGGGCATACTGCACGATATATCTCTCGTACTAAAAAACAAAGATATTTTCGATCACATCATTGAGCTCGATTACTCATCCGAGCGCAGTTTTAAAAAGTCACTCGAGGAAGCAGCCGACGTTCCGAAAATTGACGGGTTACTGTGTCCGTACGAGAACTACATTGTCTTTAAAGCAATTGCCGCAGAAACATTATCCCTCCCTTCTTTATCGATAGACTCCGCACGTGCTTGCACCGATAAATACCTGATGAGAAGCCGTTTTTTACGATATAACACCGCAATAACCCCGGAATTTACATTTGTTGACTCCGAGCAGCAGCTGCTTGATTTCGCGGAGAGAGTTGGCTACCCTCTCATTTTGAAACCCACAAATCTGGTTAAAAGCCTACTCGTAACCAAGTGCTCCACTAAAGACGAGCTTTTACTCGCCTATAAAAATACTCTGGAGCAAATTAATGATATTTACATCAAGCTTCATGTGACAAATCGTGCTCCCGGTCTTATCCTAGAAAAATTTATCGAGGGTCGTATGTGCTCAGTGGCGGCATTTGTCGACCAAGATGGTACACCCCATTTTTGTGATGGTATAGTCGATCTCGTCACCGCACAAGACATAGGATATGATGATAACTTTCTGTATGCCCGTAAACTCCTCAATGATTTTGATCCGGTACTCAAGGCAAAGATTTTTAAAGTCGCGAGAGAGGGCATCGCTGCTCTTGATATGCGTTCATCGCCAGCACATGTCGAAATTATTTATAACGACGCTGAAGTTCAGCTCGTAGAAATCGGTGCGCGAACCGGAGGCTACAGGCCATTTTTATATATGCAAAGTTACGGAATCGATATGCTAGAACAAGAAGCGCGCAATGCGGTGGGTGATCAACCTCGTATGAACGGCGTCTTTAAAAATTACGCAGCACTGTATGAACTTTTTCCGCGATCGAGAAGTACTTTCCTAAAACTTGAAAATTTACAGCCAAAGACAAGCTATGCATACCTTCATGAAGTCGCACACCCTGGTGACGAAGTGGGATGCGCAAAAGACGGTTACAAATCACTGGCTATCATTGGCATTGCAGACCCGGATATCGCTTCTTTCACGGCACGTAGTAATGCTATAGAAGATATACAGGTCGTGACCACATGAACATCGCGCATGTCGTTCCGTACAGCATAAAATTTCCACTTGATTCACATAATGGAAGGTACGATTGGGTTTTACAGTTGGCGAGCTTGCAGACGCAACGCGGACATACGGTGACTATCTACTGTAACCCTGGCTCGGCTATTGATAACATACGCACCGTTGGCATTGAGCACGCGACCGAAGACAAAGAACATAATAATCTAGAGACCTTCCGCGCTGCGCTACGCAATAATCACGACATATATCATAGTCATTTTGACGACTTACACTATAAAGTAGCCCACGAGACTACAAAGCAGATTGTATTCACGCAGCACTGGTGGCCCAAAGACAGCGTAATAAAACTGGCAGATTTGAACCCCAAGAATGTTTGGGCGGTTCCACCTACGCAATATATGTATGATTTTGATATCCAATCAGGTATTAGATCAAAAGGTTTTATTCATCATGGCATTGATCTTGAATTGTTTCGCGTCCGTCATGCTCAGAAGAATAACCGTCTTCTGTTTGTCGGCCGCATCTCTCCAGAGAAGAACCTTGAGACCGCACTTGCTGTTTCAAAAAGAAGCGGCATCGGACTCGATATAATTGGAAAGGTCGCCGAGAAAAATCTTCCGTATTGGAATACCTTACAGTCATACATTGACGGAGAGCAGGTTCGCTACTTAGGACAAAAGAACCATCAAGAGCTGGTCGGATACTACGCCTCAGCGCTGGCTGTCATATTTCCGGCGGACATTCGAGAAGCTTTTGGACTCGTCGCGATCGAGTCCCAGGCATGTGGAACGCCGATCATTATGAAAAGAGGCGGCTCTCGCAAGGAACTCGTCGAAGAAGATAAGACTGGTTTTTTATGTGAGACCGAGGATGATTTTACTGCGGCGGTTCAACGTGCGGACACGCTACAGGCTTCTGCTTGCTTTGAGTTTGCGAAGCGATTTGACATACACACAATGGTAGAAAAATATGATAATTTATACAAAGACCTACTGGCTATCTAAAGTTCGTAGGATACTTTCCTTCATTTAGAATATGCCACGCTTTTTGGCATCATCAAATTGCCCTAGCAGATCTTTTTGCTTTTTTGTAAGTTTAGTCGGCGTATCGACAAGAATACTGACAATATGCGCGCCTCGTGAGCTACTGCGCATGTGAGGAACACCGTGATTAGACAGCTTGAAGTCGGTACCGCTCTGTGTACCAGCTGGAATTTTCATTCGAACATTGCCGTCCACTGTCTCAACTTCAATTTCGGTCCCAAGAGCCGCATCAATCATACTAATATGCTCCTCGGATAGAATAATATCGCCTTCGCGGGTGAACTTTTTGTGAGCTTTTACCCGGATATGCACGTAGAGATCACCTCTTGCGCCCCCACCAATTGCTTCGCCGCGCTCTTTTAAGCGAATCGTCGAGCCATCATCAATACCAGCAGGAATTTTAAGCGTTACCGATTGTTTACGACGCTGTGTTCCCTTACCTCTACATACAGTACAGACTTTTTCGGGTACTTTACCTGTTCCCTTACACGTTTCACAGGTAACAGCTTGCTGAATCTGACCAAAGATCGTATTCATGACACGAGTTTGCTGGCCAGCACCTTTACAGGTGGGACATGTTTTCATACTGTGACCAGGCTCGACCGTTGTACCATGGCAGTGTTCACATTCGTCGTCCATATCTAGAACGATTTCTTCTTCAACACCGAATACGGCTTGTTCAAATGTTAGCGTTAAGCTAGTTTCAACATCACGACCGCGTTTTGGTCCGCGTTGTTGCTGGCCACCGCCACCAAAGAACTGTCCGAAAATATCACCCAGGCCACCATCCCCGAAGTCAAAGTTAACGTTTTGGCCGCCAAATCCTTCGAACGGATTGCCACCACTTGCGCCACCACCATTACCGCCAACTCCGGCGTGACCGAACTGATCATAGCGTTGGCGTTTTTGCTGATCTTTTAAAACTTCATATGCTTCGTTGATTTCTTTAAACTTTGCTTCGTCACCACCTTCTTTATCAGGGTGGTGTTGAACAGCAGCCTTTCGGAAGGCTTTTTTAATTTCATCTGCACTGGCGGTTTTTGATACGCCAAGGACTTCGTAATAATCGCGTTTGCTCATCTCTATTTATGATACAAAATTAGCACTTGCATGTCTAGAGTGCTAAGACTTTACCTATGACTAATTCAGCCTTGGTCAAGATAATCACGAAGTCGTTCCATGTGTAAAATATAGCTTCTTCTAGAGTGAGCGATCAGTTTAAGCATCTCTAGTTTTTTGAGCTCGATATTCGTTGTTTCGCGCGTCAGCCCAAGTGAATCAGCGATCTCTTGTTGGGTGACCGAGATCTTTAAGTGGTTGGTAAATTTGTACGATTTTAAAATCCCCCCCAGTTGATCGGCCATGTACAGAAGCGTAAATGCCACTTTATCACTAGCTCTTGATTGTTCGAGGGCATGAATCCTAGATATACTCGAAAGGAGAATTATCGTCATCTTTACTTGGCGGTTATACATACTTTCCGGATTAGCATGGAGATGTTTTGTAAACTTTTGATGGGGCACTAGACGAACGGTGCATTTGGTAAATGCTTCGTAAAAATACTGTGATTCTTCGATTAGTCCAAAAGCAAACCCTACCGGGAAATCTTCATCTTTGCGACCAATTGACACAAGACGTTCGTCACCAGTCTTCGTAATACTATACGTTTTGACGAGACCCGACTCTATGACATAGACGCATTTTGGACGCTCCCCTTTTAGGAGAATCGTTTCGCCTTTCTTGAAGGACTGCTGAGGATAGTGAGAGATAAATTGTTTAAAAGTGTCCATGCCCTTAGACTACTTTCTTGAATTAATGCCTGAAGCGAGCTACAAATATCGCTCCCGAGGGCTTCTTATCTCTTTATACACCCGTTGTAAAGATTACGCAAGTCTACTCCTACGGGTTAGTCCTACTGCCATTGTTGCGAGAATACTAAGGAATAGAACTGTCAATAAAATCGCAAGGAATGGATTCATACCACGCGTAGCTGATGTGGTTTTAGGTACTTGGTTTTGTACAGAATTATCCGTAGTTGTTATTCCAAGTACTTCGGGAGCAGCTTGGGTATCCCCGCTGCTGTCATCTAGTATCGGAGTCTCCGCTGAACTCTGCTGGTTAGATGAAGTTTTGGGCACGAATCCTAAGCTAAATGGTGGTGAAGCCTCCTGTCCGGCATCGGTTGGTACAGGAGGAGCTGATGAAGCTGGTTGATCACCGCTGGCCGTATCGACACCAAAGCTTCCGTCCCAATGACCAAATACGTTGATGAACAATATGCCAAACCAGTCAGAAAGGCCGAAGCTACTCATATTAACGTTTAGGATGTTAGCCGAAGCCGTTGCATTGCCACTCGACGCGTTGCCGGCACTTGTATTGCCCGTCACGCCAGCATTACCCGAGTGTGCCGTAACATCAATATTATTCGTAATCTGACTGTTGTTGTTTGCCGTTATGTCTTGGCCGCCATTACTATCCGTTACGCCGCTACCTAGCATCGCCGCCGTCGCACCAGGGGCGTCCACGATAATCCCCACCCAAGTTCCAAGGACATTCACGAATACCAGTAGACTATTGCTTGCAACTACTTGGTGACCTGAAAGATTAAGGATAGTTAGGTTAGTTGTTGCCGTCCCGGTTGTTGCTTGCCCTGCAGACGTGTTATTGGTAACTTCAGCCGATCCACTCGTCGCGCTCAGTTGTACGTTGTTTACGATAGACTGAGTGTCATTCGACACCACAGAAGCGGATGCATCTTGTGCATTACTAGCAAGTAGTTGAGGAATAAATTCTGGTGATATAAGTATGTCGCCGTTCAGATTACCGTAAATATTAATCGTTCCAATAAATGATTTATTTGCTGCAATAATTGAATTGATAAGGTTTATAACATTTGCAACTGCGTTTGCACTACCTGTTGTTGCGTTCCCGGCACTGGTATTGCGGTTAACGTTAGCATCGCCGCTACCAGCATCGACCGAAACGTTATTTGTTATAGCCGCGGAATTATTAACCGTAGTTGTCGCATCAGCATTTGATTGCTGCGCCGATAAATCGCCAATCGCTGACGATAAAGTAATATCACCCGTTACGTTTCCGTAGATGTCGGATGTAAAATGAGCAACGCCGACCGTGTCACCCCCTACGGTAGAATGTACCGTGCTCACAGTTGTTGTCGTAGCAGCTGCATTACCACTTGTTGCGTTCCCGGCGCTGGCATTCGCTGAAACACCCGCGTCCCCTGACTGCGCTACCGAAGACGTATCGTTTTGAATATTCACACCGGCATTCGATGTACCCGTTGAGGTATCGGTTGTCGATGTCGAAGGTTGTTCATTAGTCGTCTCGGGATCTGAAGGTACAATTTGCGTATTTTCTGGAGGTGGTGCTGGTGTAGATTTAGCCTTGTACGTACCTGATTGGCTATCATATTCCCATGTGGTCGTATTCCAGTGACCCGTTATCGGATCATAGGTATATGTTGGACTCGGCGCAGCATCAAGTGCCATTGCCGTCAAAGGATATCCGCCAGCTATCACTACCACGAGCGCATAAGATATACATACTCGCATGATACGTTTAAACTTTTGCATGGCGGCCTCCTTTTTTAACCAAATAATTTCATCCGTGGACGGGGAGAATATGTAGTCGTATCCTCCCCGAAGCTCAAACACCCTGGAAAATTATCATGTAGACAAATAACCAAGAGTTAGTTTTTAAGGTTCACCGTCACACTTGTTGAGTTAGTGTTCGATACATTGCCAGATGTGGCTGAGCCACCAGTCGTGTTATCCTCAACCTCTGCTTCACCAGACGTAGCCGTTTGGCTTGTAGAGCTTGAGATATTGAAGTTATTGTTGTTTTCAACCTTCAGTTTATTGACCGTCTTAGACTTGACGACATTCGTAGAATCAGGACCGGTTTGCGTAATAGATCCTGAGTCACTGCTGCTGTTCCCGCCACTACCCAAAGCTCCAGTTGTGGCAGAATTATCGACTGTTAAACCAACGCTCATGGCATTTGCCTGCGCTACCGTACCGCTCGTAGCGTCTCCACCAGTCGTATTGCCTTCCGATGAAGCTTCACCAGAAGATCCATTCTGAGACGTTGAGCTGTGAAGATTTAGGTTATTATTATTTTTAACCTTTGCCTTATTGATCGTTTTACTCTTAACGGCATTATAAGAGTCGGGGCCGGTATTCGTAATTGAACCCGTTGCGGCTGATGCGAAACCACTAAGACCAACTACAAGACCCAGTGATAATAACGTGGCACCTACTGATTTTTTGATTTTCATTTTTGACCTCCTTTATTCTTATTGGTAGATTAGTTTTTTCGGGTGTTCGCCCGACCTCAGAAAATGGTGTCATTCCTAGGGTCGTCCGACCACATAGATGAATCTCTATTCAGAATTTTCTATGGTCGTCTCCTGCTCACTACTCATATTTAATTGAACACTCGTGGAAGAATTAGACTGATTATCGGTTGTGGATGAAGTATCAATAGACACGTTTAACTTGGTCTGCCCGTCATCGCTTTGAATTGTTTTATGAATAGAGCCGTTTGGCGGCAACTGTATTGATTGATTGTTGATACGCACAGTAGAAGAAGACCGGCTTTGATCCGGCTGCGCTGAGGTGTTTGTGCTGGTTTCTACGATATCTGACTGGTTGGCTGAGGTTTTTGAATTTGCGGACGGAAGCTTAATGTCAACCGGTTGAACTTTATCATAGGAAGTCTGAGTCGCTTTACTTGAGTGTAAACTTAACGGTGCTACTGTCGCGAACAACGCGAATGCACCTATTGCCCACATCGTTCTGTGCACTTTACTAGCAAAAAGATAAGGAATAGCGATCTTCAAACGAGTGATAGATGATGAATAACTCCACATGTTAACCCCACTTTCTCTCCAATCAAAGAATATCTTTAAAAAAACGAACGGTATGTGAAGATTCTCACATATAGAACGTTTTACATAAGCTATCTAACGGTTAATTAAGAAGTGAGGTTTTTGCAAATAGAAAATTAGTTTAGCCTTAGCACCATTTTTAATTTTAATAAGATGCGTGTGTTGATGCTTAACCGAACGTGTAATACTGCCCATGCCACGAGCGTATACGTTATAGCCTTTTGCTTCATACTCGCCTGCAAGGCTCATCAAGTCCAGCTTCTCTTGATCCGTAAAATCATTTAATGATTCGACATGCCGCTTAGGCACAATCATAAGGTGGTCAAGCACTGCGCGTCCTTCAAACACATCATAGGAAACCCGATTAAAAACAACCTGCATCGTGTCGTTACTTTCAGCCTTTTGTTCGTGAGTTATATTGTGACAGAACGTACACGAAGTACCTTTTTGCTTGTCGTCTTTGTTTTTCTGGGCATATTTCTTGTAGGTTTTTCGGTAATGATACATATTCTTTTAAAAGTGTTTGCGAATATGGCTAAAACTAAAGTCCCAGTTCGCATCAGTCTTTTTATGTGGATTAAAGATATTTTGCGGATCGTAAATATGCTTCATCTCTTTCATATAGCCAAATACAGTCGGTCCGTACATCCGTTCCAGCCATGGACCACGAATAAGTCCGTCGTTGTGTTCGCCCGAGACTGATCCACCGTAGTAAAGTACGCGCTCGTTAACTTCTTTCATGGCAGGTTCTAATTTGGCACGTTCACTTGGCTCTTCAATCTTCATAAGTGGAATAACGTGGAAGTTACCGTCGCCTAGATGCCCAGCGATTGTTGCAAGAAGTTTGTACTTTTTAATTATCTCGCGAAGTTCCGGCAAAAATTCAGTCAGCCTAGCTGGCGGTACGACAAAGTCGTCGATAAAAGGAGCAGTGTGCTTGTCTTTTACCTTTGATCGAAGCAAGTTAAAGCTTTCACGGCGCATCAACCAAAACTTACGTGATTTGGCTTCGGTGCCGTCCTCTTCCATATAGGTGAAATGGAATCGTTCAAGGTCTTTCCTGGCCGTATGAATTTTGTGCTTCACTTCGTCAACGGTGTCACCCGTAAATTCAATCAATAGAATTAGCTTTGGCACACCCTTGAACAACATTAATCCATCAGGGATAAGCTGGAGTGCAAGCTTGATCCAAGACCACAGTCCAAGCCGGGTTAAAAAGGCAAAGAAGAACTTAAAGCTCAGCCACAAAGTATTGTCATCGAAACACTCAAAAGTGGCGGGTTTATGCGACAGAACCGCTGGAATCACGTCACCAAGCTCATCGATTGTGTGCATATAACAAACAAGCGTACCCGAATGCGGTGCTTTTGGTACTAAACGGAACTTGATATCCGTTACGATCCCTAAAGTCCCTTGAGATCCTACAAATAATTTAGTCAAATCAAAAATACCCGTATCGCGTTTCCAAACGTTCCACAGATGATAGCCCGTAGAATCTTTGCTGACTTTAGGAGCAGCTGCCTGAATTTCGTCGTAGTGCGTGTCGAGAAGTTCGAACGTTCGACGATACAAATCGCCCTCGTAGTCGTCCTGTCCCATCTTGGCATTGAGCTCATCACGGTTTAACGGACCGATCGTATATTCATTACCGTCGGCAAGGATTACTTTAAGTTCCGTCACGAAGTTATCGGTTTTGCCATATTCAAGCGACTTTTCACCGCCCGAATTATTGGCAACCATTCCACCAACTGATGCCAATTCACGACTGGCCGGGTAACTAGGCATAAGGCTGCCTTGCTTGAATGTCTCTACCTCGAAATCCTTGTACATCATCCCTGGCTGAACGTGCGCGGCAGTCGCACTCGCCTCGTACAGTTGATTCATGTGCTTACTGACGTCCAGAATGATAGATTCGTTGACTGCGCCGCCCGACATGTCGGTTCCCCGTCCTCGCGGTGTAATATTTAGATCAGGATGTTCAGCCTTGTTGTCGTTGACAAATTTAACGGCTGCTTTAATATCATCGCTACTTGAAGGAAATGCAACGACCTGCGGACGTAATTCAAATAAGCTTGCGTCGTGACTGTAAAATTCCAATGTTTCAGCTGAAGTATCGACCTCACCCTTAAAGATCTTCGAGAGTTCTGTTTTTATATCCATATTCTCCAACTGTAACACTTTTTAAGAGGTAAGCGCAAGCAAAAAGGCTAGGGATCGCTTCGCCGGGACATAATATCCAGGCGAAGCGATTTGGTCTATAGCAGCCTGACGTTTTGCGAAGCCCATTTAAGCGCGTCAACTGCTTGCCGGCGTGCTACGAGCGAATGCTTCGGCGGTCGCTCACCATGCCACCATTGACTCCAAAAAGGGTCGTTCGGGTTGAGACATTCCAGGTTGTCCTGATGCCTTAGCGTCCCATCGATGAAACTAGTGTTTCGCTCGATGTAAACCAGGTCATAGCCAGACTTTTGCAGCGCCTTCAGGCTGGCGACATTCCCCTGGTACACCGCTGACATGATTCTGTGCAGCCCCAGATGCTGGAATGCATACCAGGTACGGGCTTTGTGGATACTGCTCGCGATCCCCTTACCCCAGTACTCGTGGCGGAAGATCATTGAACCGCTGGTTGCTTGGTGGATATGGTTTTTGGTTATGTCAAATAGCGTCGTGTCACCAATAAGGATACGTTCGTCACTCTCGACGACATATATCCCCCACGTTAGGCTCTCTTTCTCTTCCCTGATACGCTCAAACCATTCCTGTTCATCTTCCAGTACGGGTGCAGAGCGGCGGCTGAGATAGCGGGTAACGCTTGCCTGTTGCATGCCGGGGTTGATAAACTCCGGCATGTTGTCTTTTGTAAGCGGCGCAAGTTCGACCTTTAAATCGCCTACTTGTAGCTGCATGATTGGTCCAAATGCCATGATCATGACCTCCTTTTAGTTAATCGGTCTCTTTTGAGACCGGATGAGCCTCCGCCTGGGAAATGAAAAACCTCCGAGACCGGAGGCTTATCTAGTGTCAAAAATAGTATGTGTTAAGAGAAAAGATAAGCCATGCCAAAAGAAATGCCGCCGAACGTGCCGTCCTTATTCATTTCAGATTGGTATGATTTACAAGTGATCATAAGTTATTTATAACACATGATGTTTATGTTAGCAAACAAAATATTGTTTATTCGTCGTTTTTCACGCTATACTGACCATAAGATGAAATTCTTTATTCGAAATATCGGCCGTATTGTTGGAACGCTGCGGGCAGAGAAACGACAACTTGTTAACCGCTATTTTACCAAGATTCCACGGCTAGAAGGTAGCGCTGCCGAAATTTGCCGTCAGATCGTTGAAAAACTATGGGAAGGTGATTTTTATCGTACAAGCCTTGGCCATTTCGATTTTTTCTGGATGCGCGACTTTGGAACGGTGTCCCAGTCACTTGTGAATACTGGCTACAAAAAACATACCCTACATACGCTTAGATGGGCACTGCTGCACTACCGTCGAGCTGGTAGGGTTACGACATGTATCGATAAAGCCGGTAACTGTTTTGAAGCCCCAGGCCATGCCGTCGATTCGCTACCTTGGCTACTACACAGTCTCGTTGTAAGTAACTATGATCTAAACATGTCTGAGCGGAAGTTTCTCGCGGGCGAGCTAGACCGTTACTGCAAAAAATACCTTGATACGGCTGGGTATGTACGGCCAATAAAGTTCGCCGAGATGCGCGATGCGGTTATATATGACCGAAGCGCCTATGCTGTCACGCTAATCGCCCGCATGGCATATTGCGTTGAGGTGCTCCAGCTTCAAGGCTTTCCTTATGAGCTACTGCAATACCAAGAAGAATTACTGAGTCGTTATTGGAACGGGCAATATTTTAATGCAGACCGAAGGACAAACGCGTTCAGCGCGGAATGCGCGCTGTTCCCTTTCTTCCTAGGGGTCATAGACGACGAAGCAATGGCAGGGGTGACATTCGACTACATTAACCAAGAAAAACTGAACGAACCCTTCCCGCTTATATACACAAAACAACCTAAAGCCTTTCAATACCATTGGTGGATGACCAAGCCTTTTATGCCAAACTACCAAGAGGAGACGCTATGGAGCTGGCACGGTGTGTTTTATTTGCATCTTCTAAAACGCTACGGCCGGCCAGAATACAAGCAGCAGCTCGAGAAATTCTCAAAAGGTATGATTGAAAAACATGGCTCTTTCCCCGAGATGCTGAACAAAGACGGCAGTTGGTACTACGCACCGATCTACAAGGGTGACCCTGGCATGGTGTGGGCCGCGCTATATCTTGAGTTAGCGTGAGGCAGGTGGTTTTATCGTAACTATGTTAATTGAGGGGTAAATAACTTTTAAAAAGTTAACGATATTGATAGAAATATCCAACCTTTGAGAAGCTTCATTTAAATCCCAGTAGGCAATATCATCAAACTTCTCAGGTTCAGCGCAAGCTGGAACATCTGATCCAATAATCTCTGCCACGAACCATGTGTAGTTCCAATTAACACCGTCATCCACAAAACGTGCATCCCCGATGTTCTTTAAAACACGCACGGTAAGTCCTGTTTCCTCAAGAGTTTCCCGTCTTGCTGTTTCTTCTAACGTTTCGCCGTCTTCTTGTTTGCCACCCGGTAATTCCCATTGAGTCAAGCGAGGAGTATTTCGGTGAATAAGCAAAAGCTCGCCTTTCTCGTTAAAAATAACAGTTCCGGCGAGCTCTTTCGTTTTCATAAAACGATTAGCCTATTTTTCGTCTTTCTTTTCGTCGACGACTTCACCTTCAACAGGTTCGTCCTTTTTGTCATCTCCAGAGGCAGGTGCTTCCTCTTTTGCTGCAGCTTCGTACATCTTCGCACCGATTGGCATGATGGCGTCATTTAATGCTTTAGCGGCGGCTTCTAGTTCTTCTTTGTCTTCAGACTTTTCGTGCTTTTTAGCCTCTTCGACAGCGTCGGTGATGACTTTTTTGTCGTCATCGCTGATCTTGTCTTTGTATTCATCTGGCATTTTTTGAGCATGGTAGATAGCGTTTTCTAGAGTATTACGAGCATCAACCGCTTCACGCTTTTTCTTATCTTCATCAGCGTGGGCTTCGGCTTCTTTTTGCGCTTTTTCAATGTCGTCTTTGCTCATATTGCCACTGTCTTGGATGGTCACTGAGTTTTCTTTACCAGTTCCCTTGTCTTTAGCGGTAACATTCAAGATACCGTTCGCATCAAGGTTAAAGGTAACTTCAACCTGAGGAACACCACGAGGTGCAGGCGCGATGCCGTCTAAGATAAAGCGACCAAGTGATTTGTTATCAGTAGCCATTTCTCGCTCACCCTGAAGCACGTGGATTTCAACTTGTGGCTGGTTATCAGCAGCAGTACTAAACGTTTCAGATTTACTGGTAGGAATAGTGCTGTTACGTTCGATTAGTTTGGTTGTTACACCGCCCATTGTTTCGATACCAAGTGAAAGTGGGGTTACATCCAGTAGAAGTACGTCTTTGACGTCACCCGCAAGCACACCACCTTGGATAGCCGCACCGACAGCAACGACTTCGTCAGGGTTAACACCCTTTAGCGGGTCTTTGCCGAAGATTGATTTAACCTTCTCTACGACTGCTGGCATACGTGTCATACCACCAACAAGGACGATTTCGTCAATGTCACTTGCTTTTAGACCAGCGTCTTTGATGGCCTTTTCGACAGGTTCAACGACCCGGTCGATGAGGTCTTTTACTAGGTCTTCAAGCTTACTTCGAGTCAGTTTGTATTCGAAGTGCTTTGGACCATCGGCGTCAGCCGTAATAAACGGCAGGTTGATTTCAGTTTCGGGAGTACTTGAAAGCTCTTTTTTAGCCTTTTCAGCTTCGTCTTTTAGACGCTGCATTGCTGCTTTGTCACCCTTAAGATCAATGCCTTCGTTTTGTTTGAATACGTCAAGGAAGTGATTAACGATACGGTTATCGAAGTCTTCACCGCCAAGATGCGTGTCACCATGAGTTGACTTCACTTCAAATACGCCATCGCCAAGTTCTAGAATGGATACGTCAAACGTACCGCCACCAAGGTCGAATACAGCGATCTTCTCGTCTTTTTTACCTTCTAGGCCATAAGCAAGCGCTGCGGCGGTTGGCTCGTTAATGATACGCTTCACTTCAAGTCCAGCAATCTTACCAGCGTCTTTGGTAGCTTGGCGCTGGCTGTCGTTAAAGTAGGCAGGTACGGTAATAACCGCTTCGGTTACCTTTTCACCGAGGAACGATTCTGCATCAGCCTTGATCTTTGAAAGAATCATTGCAGATACTTCTTCTGGCGTATACTCTTTGTCGCCCATCTTCACAGCAACGCCATCGCCCTTTTTGACGATTTCGTATGGCATAATGTCATGATCTTTTTGGACTTCGTCGTCACCAAACTGACGACCGATAAGGCGCTTAACACCATAGATAGTGTTTTTAGCATTTGTCACGCGTTGGCGCTGTGCGACTTGACCGACAAGACGTTCGCCGTTTTTGTTGATCGCAACGACACTTGGAGTCGTGCGATTGCCTTCGGCGTTGGCGATAACTTCTGGTTTACCTGCAACCATGTACGCAAATGCGCTGTTTGTAGTACCGAGGTCGATTCCGATAATTTTACCCATTAATTTGCTCTCCTTTTACTATGAATCATTTGTAAATATCTATCATTATTTTAGCACTCTAGTTGTTAGATTGCCAATATATTTGATTGTAATAAAATTAGCACTCTATGTCAACGAGTGCCAATTTTACATAAATAAATGCAAGACAACCGTATTACTGGCTCAGGTTATGACAAAAACAAGAATTTAACTTGCTTTTGGCTGATCTTTTTTGCCGCCATAGACAGCACTGCCATATCCAAGGCTTTGCTTGTTTTTAGACGAAGTGCTCAGACCATTCATTGTCTTAACAACAACAGCAGCTCCTGTGATTGCTGCGATTCCAACACCGACATGCTTAAGGAAGTCTAAGCGGTTCATCGGTTTTTTTAAGAGAGAATCAACTTCATCTTTCATCATAATGATCTTGCCTTTTTATTTTGTTTTTGTATACACCAAGCTTACGTAATACGGTTACGCTTGTCAAGAAATTTTATCCTCGCATTGGGCCAAAATCACTAATAAGTGGGCGTCGGTTTGGAACTTGCAACTGAGGTTGAGAGCGCGGGGTAACATTTATGACCGGGGCTGAGGGAGCAGCAACTGAGGCGTGGTGCATTGGGGCTACGGGTCGAGATGAACGCACGACCATACCGTCAATCGATACAACTTTTCTTCTTAGTGGCTGCTGCGGAAGAGGTGGAGCTACAGTACTCTCAGCTGCAGCAACAACTGGTTTGGGCGTAACGGCTAGGGCTGGAGCTTTTACTTCATTATCAATTGGGGCTGGTTGAATGACAACTTCATTCCGAGCTGCCTTTTTTTGCACTTTGCGTGCTTTTCTGATCGAAAGCAGTACGGATATTACCCCAAACTGATACACGATAATGATTGGTACTGCAATAATCGTCTGACTAAGCGCATCGGGAGAAGGTGAAATTATCGCAGCAGCTATAAATGCACCTACAATTATGTATCGTTCCGAATTCAATAACCCCTTTGGCTTAATCGGACTGATCCAGTGCCAAAACAGCAAAAGAAGCGGCAGTTCAAAAAGAAGGCCGATACCAAACACATAGCCCAGTACGAAGCTCAAGTAGGATTCTGCCGTTAACGATGGTGTTACGTAACTGCTTGCAAACTCCGTTAAGAATCGTAACCCGCCTGGTACGGCATAAAGGTAGCCGAATGTCGCACCCATCGCCATGAGGATAGTTGCCGCTAGGACAACTTTAAGCGGTAGGTTTCTTGCCCGTGTTGGAATGGCAGGTTTTAAGAACGCGTAGAGCTGATACATCAAAAACGGCAATATTAATAGGATAGTCACATAAAATGTCACCATAAAGATGAACGAGAAACCACCCGTAGGTGTAAGATAGATAAGCTTTTGCCCGTTTAGGGGCTGCATAATTAATTTTACGAAAAAATCATGGTATGTGTATACCAGAGTACCCGCTACCAGTCCAACAAGAATAGACCAAAAAAGCCGTTTTCGAAGTTCACGAATGTGCTCAGTAAATGTCTGTACTACGTGACTTTCGACTGCCCGATTAGGCTTGGTTGTTTGTATCTTTGGTTGGGACTGATGTCTTCTTTTCTTCCTTAGAGCCATCACTCACACCCTTTCGCAACTCTTTGATTGACGTACCAATACTTCGCGATAGTTGCGGTAATTTGCTTCCACCGAAAAGCAACAAAATAATTGCTAGGATAATGATTAGCTCTGGCGTGCCTAATCCTAGAATCTCCCCAAAATATGTAACTGATGACATCTTGTCTTCCCTCACTTGCGATAACGCTATGCTTACTATATACTGCTACTATAAAGCGTAAGAAGTAAAAAAGCAAGAATCTAATCGAGATATAAACATGAAACTATCACCATATACGGCAGCAACTTACAACTGTAATGCGTATGGTGCTGGCACATATAGTAATGGCGCGACATGTTCAACCGGCGCCAACACATCCGGAGGACTCGCGAATACTGGTGTCGATTTCTGGATTCCGCTAGTCCTAGGTGCTGTCCTGCTCATCGGAGGTATTTTTCTTCTGATTCGCCGTATGGTTCGTAGCGCTAAATAGAATTTATTTCTTACTTACCTTTACCATAGCGTGACGAACTGGGCGTCCGTTAAGAGTGTACCCGGCTTGTAATTCTTCGGCAATAACTTCCTTCTCACCTTCTGCTTCTTCGTCAAACTGGATGGCTTCATGCAGGTCCGGATTAAAATCCGTACCGGGTGTTGACTCGATTCGTTTTAAATTCAAATTTTCGAGTGATTTTTCAAGATTTTTCGTAAGGGATGCGATTCCATTTGCCCATTTGTTGTCTTTTAGCTCTTCGGGCATATAGGTAACAGCCCGTTCGATATTATCAATCACGGGGAGTAACTTTAAAATAGCGTTCGCTTGTCCCCCGTCGCGGGCAGCTGTTTTTTCTATCTCGACACGCTTTCGATAGTTCTCAAAATCCGCTCTTGTGCGCTGTAGATCCTGAGTTAGCTCGAGAACTTGCCGTTCAAGCTCTTCTTGTTTTTTACTTTTTGCCATTATCTATAAAACCTCCTCTAACATTGCTCCAGTGTGACGGACAAGGCGCATAACCCTGCCATAGCTTTGCCTGGTCGGACCAAGCACGCCGATATAACTTCGATCTGAATATGGTGAACGGAAACGACTAATGATAAGTGTTGCACCGCTTGTCTTGCCAATAGGGTTCTCTGCTCCGATATAGACATTGAGCGGTTCATTTGGTGCAGCTTCACGAAGCCATGGCTCAAGGTTATCTAGTAACCGTGCGACCGCCTGCGCGTGGGTACCGCTCATAAATTCGGGCTGCGAAAACAAGTTTCCCATGCCACTCATATATAGTTCGTCACCGATTGTCGCAAGTCCTAGATTCTGTGTTAAATCTACCAGACTATCAACGGCACTACGAATTGCCCTATCCGCTCGGTCGCCATGAGTGTTCACTCGTGCATCAATCGCTCTCGCACTGCGATCGAGTTGTGGCACCTCGTTAATTTGGGCTTCAGTGAGTGTGTTTACATAAAATCTATAGCCTTGGTCCGTAGGAATACGACCGCTACTTGTGTGAGGCTGCGCTATAAAGCCCATTTCCTCTAATCGAACCATCTCGCTTCGAATTGTCGCACTTGAAACACCGAATAACTTCGCCAGCGTTACGCTACCGACAGGGGCAGCAATCTCGGCATATTGTTCAATAATAGTCGCTAGAATGGCAATTTGACGATC
>DATHGB010000013.1 GCA_035317825.1 Candidatus Saccharimonadales bacterium
GTATTCGGTGCAATTTCATCGCGAAGTTTTTTAATGTCGGCAATAAATTCATAGTGCGCATCGACTTTACTCATTTCTTTACGAGTACGTAAGTGGATCGTTAGGTTGGCGATGTCTTGCTTTAAAATATGTGTCAGCCAATCGTGCCACTCATTGATATTGCTGTAACCAAGACGTGTCTTAACACTTACAGGAAGACCACCTTCTTTGGTTGCTGCTATGAGTTGTGCGGCAAGTTCGGGTTGGCGAATAAGGCCGCTACCACCTGCCTTAACAGCATTTTTAACGGGACAGCCCATATTGATATCGATACCTCTGTAACCTGCTTTTGCGAGGTCTTTTGCCATATACGCAAACTCCTCAGGTCTATCACCCCAAATCTGGGCGACCATCGGCTGCTCATCGTCGGTGAAAACCAGTCGTCCGCGCGTACTATGAGCACCAGCTGGCGAGCAGTAGCTACTGGCATTGGTAAATTCGGTAAAAAAGATGTCAGGTTTTGCAGCCGATGCTACCACGTGACGAAAAACCACGTCAGTCACAGCCTCCATAGGGGCCAAAATAAAGAAAGGTCGTGGTAGTTCGTGCCAGAAATTGTTCATATTAAACTGTTAGGAAGCGTCGCCTTGTGAGTCATATACGATTTCAGGTAAAAGCTCTTTGCCTTCTTCGCTTCTATGTCGATTTTCCGCTGCTCTTATAGCTGCAGTTCCGGTAAGAAGATCCTGCGCAAACTTTGTCCGGCCAGGTCCCCAGTCAGATTCCAGTGCTGTTCTAGCAAGAGCTAGTTCGCTAGTTTGTATTCTAAATGAATCCCTAGACTCTTGATCCGGTTTTGTAGTTGGTACTTCTCCTGATAAAGGGTGTCGTTCAGTCATTGTCATGCTGATATTCCTTGTCTAAGATTTTCTATCGAGTCTTCATTATACCATAAACTGAATGAAAACAAAATGTCTCACGCTCGCCACAACCGGATGGTTGTGAAGAATGTGAGACACTCGACAGGGTGCGTCCTCGGGTAAAGACTGGACGCCAGGCGTCCGCAAGACTCCGTGAGAGCCAAGCGGACGCCGAAGCGTCAGTCGATGACTGTTAGCCGGGTCCGTAGGCACGCTGTTGGCGCTTGGCCTCGAAGTCCACGTTGCGAACAGCCTGATCGCCCTTGTTGGCGTCGATGTGACCCTGCTCTTCCGGCGAACGATCCGCGGGCTTCTTCTTGGCCGCGTCGAGAGCCTGCTGCCTGGTGGTAGACAAGTGCTTCACCTCCTTTCGAAGGTGTTGTAGGGTCAACATGCACGGTTGTGCAGGCTGAAGACGGGGCGGACACGAGTCCACTACTCGCTATAACGACCGCTCCACTGGTGTGGGGTGTGCAGAGTCAGTCGTTATGCAGACGAGCGATACGTGAACTCGCGCCCGCGCTTGGTGGCCCCCGACGCGAACCTGCGCTTGTTATCAAGTTCAGCGCCGAGGGTGTCTATGGAGAACTTCCTGTCGAGTTTTTAAAGTACCTCGACTAGAACATATTGATATATTGCTAGGTGATACTTACTTTCACTATATACCTTTTAGGTTGTTTCGTCAAGGAGCTGTTCTTCGAGGGCAAGCATACCTTTGTAGGTAGGTTCGTATTCATTGGCGTCGGGTAGATCGAGCGTTGTAATATGGCGCCACACGGCTTGGATTAATCTTGTGAAGCGTGCTAATTCCTCGGTTGTGAATGATGCTTCAAGCGCTAAAATTTCACCTCGCATTGTCGGCTCAACAAATTGGAGGACGCCCTTTTCGGTTGTATATTTACTATAGTCGCGTGAATGTGCGAGGAGTAGGTCGTAAAACATTAGCTGCTGCTTGAATTTATGCAGTTTAATTTTTTCGTAGTCAGTCCCACCTGTCCAGTTGCGCGATGGCTTCCCTGTTTTGTAGTCGGTAACGATTGCTGTGCCTTCGTTAATATCGACAAGGTCTAACTTTCCAGTTAAATGGGCGTCGCCAATGAATACGTTTTGGTAGTCAAAACTGAGTTCTGGTTTTTGACTGACCGAGAATGACTCATATTTGTGCGCTAGAAACGTCGTAAGGGCTGCACTTCCCCGTTCGAGGTATTGGTTAAAGTCTGCTTCACTCAGGCGTTGTGCGCTTAGGTTTTCTTCAAAATCATGCAGGATATCCTCAATTGGGTGGTGGCTGCCTGTTGCGCCGACATGCGTGTGGGCATGATGAAGTGTTGCATGAATTGCTGTTCCGTACCCTGCGCTTGGACTGACAGCTCGGGGGAATTTAAGTAAGTTGTTCAGTAGGAACATTTGCGGACCGCCGCGGGTGACATCAAGAAAACTATTTAAATCGGTAATCGTCAATTTGTAGTTTTCAAGCACTGGGCGTAGCAGTTCTTTCATCGTAGGATGGATCGGCGTGGTTAGAGGCCGATACCACATAAGTTCGGCGTCGTGGACTAAATCGTCGATTGTATTTGCTGATGCGGGCGTAGACGCTATCCATGCATCGCTCGTGAGGAAGCTTGCTCGAAGCGTAGATTTTCCATCATCATTTGCAAGCGAGTAGCTGATGGTTAGGTTTTTGCGAGCACGAGTCATGGCGACGAAAAATAGGCGCAGGCGTTCGTCGAACGTATCGCCCGCCGGTGCGAGCGGCAGATTTTCTGGGTAACCAATAAGGCGGCTGCGGGTTCGGACTCTTTCACCCCATGCGCTGTCGATTGCCCCGATAATATGGACGTGATCAAACTCTTGTCCTTTTGATTTGTGCGCGGTCATGAGATAAATAGCATCGTCGATCTTTGTGCTGCGCGGTCTAATAGATGTAATAGTACTGCCTAACTCGCGGTGAAGCCGGATGAATTCCAGAAAGGTTTGGAGTTTGGGCACTTCGTTTGGCATATATTCACAGAGTTTGGTTCGAATGGTGCGCAGAGCCTCTAGGTAGGTCAGATAAAGATCAGGTGTCGAGGCTAGTTCTTCGCTTGAGAAGAAATAAGTATATAACGGAGAAACGAATGTTTTTTCTTGTTCGTCTTCTGTGCCTGCGGTCCCTCCTCCTAATGTTATCCGTTGCTTCTCTGGTGTGCCAACGATGTAATCGAGCATTTGCTCAAGTGGTGTATGGGCAAGCATTTGCGACCCGGTAATCAGCCACTCATGGATGGCAATAAATTCGGGTGTGACTGCCATGATCTCCATCCATGATTCACGGTTTTTTGATGCGGCAAGACTTAGTTTCCATAGTGACGTAGGGTCGATCTTAAACGATTGATGAGCTAAGAGTTTCGGAAGCAGGCTATTTGCATCTTGATGACGCTGCTCGAAAAGTGCAACGAGCAGTGCCGCGGCATGTTCAATCAACTGGATAATATCCAGTTGTAAAACGTCGTCTTGGCGCTCGTAGTTAACATTAATTCCCTTTTCGGCTAGATACGGCAAAAGCGCGACGAGTTCATGGTGGCGACGTGCAAGGACAGCGATGGAATTTGGTGCGGCTCCGTTTTTAATCTGCTGCTCGATTGACTCGACGATCCAAGATCGTTCATTGCTAATATTCGGCAGTTCAGCGAGAGAAACATCCGTCTGGCTTGCTTCAAAATGAGCCTGGAGCGTTTTATCTAGTTCGGTGATGTGGTCTTCAAGACGATCAGACCCTTGAGTAATCACACCGCGGGCATGCGTTAAAATTGTTTCGGTCGAGCGGTAGTTATCGACAAGCGTTATTAAAGTTGTCTGGTCGTATGTCATGCGGAATGTACCGATATTGCTGATGTCTGCACCCTGGAAGCTATAAATCGCCTGGTCATCGTCTCCGACGATCATGACATTTGGCCGGCCGGCGTTTACCTCGTTATTCGTGAGGTCTAAAAGAATGCGCATCTGCGCAAGGTTGGTATCTTGGAACTCATCAACCATAATGTATTGGTATTTTTCTTGAAGGTTGAAGCGAAGTTCAGGAAACACTTCCATGGCATGCACGACGCGCAGGATCATGTCGTCAAAGTCGTATAATTCGGCTTCTTGCATGCGGTTAAGGTACTGATCGTACACGGTACTGACGGCGCGGAGCTTAACGGACCGTTCGCGGGCTTTTAGGATAAACTCGCCGATTTCATTCTTTTTCATCCACTTGTTGCGCCATGCGGTAATGGGTTTGGTTGAGTTTTGCGCCGCAGCGTCATCGACGGCTTGCGCGAGACTATCGGCGAGTACGACGGCGAGTGACGGGATGGTTGGTAATTCAATAATACCGTCAAAATTCCGTATTTGTCCGGCGAGTGGCTGCAGCTGATCGATGGTCGCTTTGCTAATGCGTCCAGCAAAAACGGTGGCAAGCAGCGGTTCGGTTTTTTCGATGACAGCGTCGTTGGCATCAAGAATGCCTAGCAGCTCGGCGCTTACCAGGCCGCTTTTTTTAAGTTCGGAAATAGTTGAGGTGATATCACGGATATGCGTGTATTCACCGTTCATTTTAGTAGCGAGCGGATTGTTGTAGTCTAACCCGTCTAAAATAGTCCGAAGTAGTTGGTAGCTGCTTAATTCATCTGCTGGACGAAAGCCTGCGCCTTGGTAAAAAAACTGTCCATTTTGGTTAATGATTTCAGATCCAAAGCTGTGAAACGTATGGATAGCGATTTTGTACGCGTCAGCCCCAATGATCTGCGTCAGACGTTCGCGCATGGCATTCGCCCCGCTATCGGTGAACGTTAGACAGAGGATGTTATCGGGCAACGTATCCGTTTTTTTCAGAATGTTGGCGGCGCGCATGCTTAGAAGTTCGGTCTTGCCCGTCCCCGGACCGGCTATAACCATTAACGGCCCATCGATCGTGTCGACAGCCTGTTTTTGAGCAGCGTTTAACTTACGGTAGCGGGTATCAAAATCCATTACTCCTATTGTAGCTTAGAAGAAGGCTCTATAATAGGATTGCTTTGTAGCTCGGTGGCCCGTGTCCTCGCGCGTACTTCAAGATAGCGCATAACGCCCGCGCTCCCTGCCATATACTTAGCGCTATCACCGTACCACTTAAGAGCGTTTTGCCCGATTAGATCAGCAAGTTTAGGCATTGCTGTCTGGAATTCTTCGCGTATGCTGTCAAGCGTGCCATCGAAATCATAGGTTAGATTGTCGTGGACGCTGGTGATAGGACGCGTCGCATTAGCGCTGTCATGCTCTTCGATTGACAGTTTTGGCTCGATCGTTCCAGCGATGACCTCAAAAACCTTCAGCCCATAGGAAAATGCGGCCATGTCGAGACCCTGTAGGTTTTGATTAGCCACGGTTAAAAGAGTCCGGTTGCCTATTTCATAAAGGGTGCTGTGTTTGACGACGAGATTATGACGCTGGTCTAATTCAAGTGGCCTATCTAAGATACTTTTTACGGTAGGAACATTGCCGTCCAAGAGGTCAACTAGAGGAAATGGTGGGTGCTCGATAATTTCGGGGTGTGCCATAATAATAACCATATACTCTTTTTAATACCAGCGCAAGGGTGTTACAATGAATAAAGTATGAACGAAGAAATCTACGATGACATGGCGCTTGAGCGCATTGCGAAGGATCGCTTCGGTCTGGACATCGAGATTAGCCAAGTTATCATTCGTCAGGCCGATGTTAGCCGTAGCGCTTCGGCAACGGTCTTTTTAACCAAGAAAAAACAGCTTTTCGTATACGTCCATGGACACTCGAAACTTCTGCTGAGCGACGTCAGGAAAATAATTTCCAGGATGGGGCTAAAGGCAGAGCTTTATTTGCCACCAAGAGGCCAAACGGATTATTTTGACGCGATTGGCCGCGAAAAATTTCGCGATGTTTTTCCGGGCCGTGGGCATATTAACGAAGAAGATATTATTTTCTATAAAACGCTTGCGCCGTATAACCCCGGGTTAGTTCTCATTAGCGAAGTGAAAAACGGTGAAATTTACCGTTACGACAGCGATTCGCGGGCAAATTGGCGGGTTGCCGCTAAGTTTACCTACCGTCGCATTAAAACAAGCAGCTAGGCGCTAGACCTGGTGACGGCTGGTGACGGTAATAGTACTTCCCGTTTCGTCAAAGTAGGTTAGGGTGAATTCATCACAACCACCCGCTGCGGTTGTCTGGCACGAGGGTTCGTTAGAGGGTCTTGACGCGGTGTAATTAATGTAATCGTTAGCTTGGGATGCGGCGGTCGAAGATAGCGCGTTTGTCGCGCCGGCAGCCATATTAGGCATGTCGAGGACGGCTACGGCTATTTTGAGTTTTGCGGCAACGACAGTACCGGTATTACCTGCCGTGTTGTTAACCAGTGCCGTTACTGACGGATACTCGCCATTTTGGTCGTAATATCTTTCGAGGCCTTCGGCAATAATGGCGGCATTTCCTTTGCGGGTATTGTCATTGGCATCGCGCTGTACGCGCGCATATGTCACCAGCGCAACGCTCGCTAAGATAGCAATAACTACCATAACGACCAAAAGTTCAACTAGTGTGAAACCGCTTTTGCTTTTCATATTGTCTTTACTTTACTAGGGTTGAACTAACCCGTCAAGCTGGGCGTTTATCGAGAACGACAAGATGTTCGATGTGCGGCGTGCGAGGGAAAAAGTTGTAACCTTGGTGGGTTTTAACACCGTACACCTCGGCGAGTTTAGCGGTATCCCGGGCCTGCGTGACGGGGTTGCAGCTTAGGTAGATAATTCGGTCAGGTTTTACTTCAAGCAGTTTTTGGATAATGTCATCGTGAAGCCCTGCGCGTGGCGGGTCGACGATAATCGTCGCATCGGCCGTAATATGCTCGAGTGCGCCTTCGCTCGGGGCGAGGATGGCCTTCATGGTTTCTTCACGCTTCATAGCGGTAATGTTTCGTTCCATTTCACGGACGGCGTGCTCGTTAATCTCGACCATCGTGACGTTTTCGCCGCCGATAGTCAGACCGATCGTGCCAACGCCGCTGTACATGTCAACGCATGGCTTTGCGGGATCAACCCATTTTTTCATGTCGCGAAGGGCTTGTTCGTAGACAGGCACGTTGATTTGGAAGAACCCTTCAACGGCGTACGTAAAAGGAACGTCTAAAATCGTATCTGTGAGGGTTGTTTCACCCCAAGCCTGTAACCGTTCGGTAATAACGCTTGCCGGGCTTTTTGGGTTAGAAAAGATCAATTCGAATCCGATAACGCCGAGCGCCGTGAGTTCCTGTTCGGTAAGATGCTCAAAGTCAGCGTCTTTGACGTAAAGCTGCATTGCGGCTTTGCCGTCCTGGGTAGCACGAATAATAACTGTTTTTAATTGGTACGCCTGTAGGTCGCGTTTGCGAAGCACGTCGCGGATTGCCTGCCCTGCCGCGTTAATCGCGTGTTGGGCTAAACTTGTGCCGGTAACGGGCAGTTTGCCGTGTGATCCACGTTGGAAGAATGCAAGATCAAGCTGATCAAGTTCTTTGTCCCACCACCAGCTGAATTCAATTTTGTTTCGGTATTCGTACTCTTTGCCATCGGTGTATACGGTGATTGGTTCTGGCAAAACGATGTCATGAAGCTCGAACGCTTCTTCGATAAGCGCTGCTTTGTAGTGCTGCTCGGTGTCAAATGACATGATTTGCCATGGACTTGTCGACAAGTAACTATCCTCGTCGGTCGGCGTTACCCGCTCTTTTGAAGGTTCGATGACTTCGATAACGATTCCCTCAACAAAGCTGGATTTCTTTTTGGTAACTTGTATTTCTACCTTTTCACCGGGCAGACCGCCCCATGCGAAAACTTTTTTGCCACTCTCAAGCGTGCCCAGGCTTTGGCCGCCACCAATGATCTTGTCCAAGGTAACTTGGACGATAGGAAGAACTTTTTTACTCATTGATCTAATTATACCTATTTATTGCATATTTACATAACTTTACAGATTACAAAACATAACCATAATGCTACACTAACAGCATGAAAGCACGGACGCATGATCTTGCGGCGATAACCGCCTTTGGGGTAATGGTTTTATCCCAGCCGTCTAAAACGATGTCGCTGGCCACTGTCCTTGTCGCGGTTTTAGCTAATCAGCTAGGCGGAATCGCCCCTGATATCGACCAGCCCGTAGCGCCGTTTTGGCGTAATCTGCCCATTGGGGGTTTCTTCGGACGAGTGATTGGCAAGATGATGGGCGGCCATCGTTTTATTACGCACTCCATCCTAGGGCTCGTTTTGTTTGGATTCGGTGTCCGGGCGCTTCTCGCCTTTCTTCACCCGATCATGCCGAATATTGACGCTGATTTTGTATGGTGGGCGTTTATGATAGGTATGCTTTCGCACCTTGTCATGGATACGATTACAAAAGAAGGCGTGCCATGGCTACTGCCTCTGCCGATTAAGTTTGGCTTCCCGCCTATTAAGGCGATGCGCGTTACGACGGGTAAACTTGGCGAAGGAATTGTGTTTGTTGTGATCTTGCTGTTTGATATTCTCTATTTTGGAATAAATTATTCTGCAATTTTAGATCTTATTCATAAGCGAATCGTGTAAGATAAGAATAATACAAATCTGAAAATCTGAATTCTATCCGTATGTCTGAGATATCTGCTTTCAAACTCCTCCCATCCGTGGAAGGGCCTCATGATATAGGGGTAGTTGTCGGTGCACGTAACCCGGGGGAAGCGGACTCTATCTGGCCTACGCTATCACATTTGGCTAATAATCCTGATCTTAGTACGACCGTGCTGGCGGCTGACTGTGCGTATGATTCGCTGGTGAACGTCAAAGATATTAGTCTCATACCCTTTGATGAGCCGGGTGGCGTAGTTATTGATAGGCTCGCTGCCTCGGGTGACGTGGTAGCATATATGACTGGTGTCTCAAGTAAGACGGATATGCATACGAAGATCGCAAGAGCGCTTCCGGGCGCTAAACGTGTCTTCGTTGAAGATTATTACGGATCAGCTGAACTGGATTTTGAACGTAGCATCAGGGAAGGTCTTCCCTTGCCGGATCATATCGTGACTTTGGATGAGTTTGCAAGGCAAGGGCTTGTAAAAAAATATGGGCATGTGATTACGGACATTGCATCTAAGATTGAGGTAACGGGCCAGCCGGCACTCGACTATTTAATTGATAGAGATAGCACGGATACGTTACGAAAAGAAGCAAGAAGTGCGTTAGGGCTGTCCAACGCCGACACGCTTATTGCCTGCTTTAGCTCGGTAGATACCCTAGAACTCGTAGATGATTTTGCTGAAGCATTAGCAAAGAACAAGGAAGATATTTCCGTCGTATTCAATCCTCATCCGCGTGATTTAACGAGTCTGCTTGAATATCAAAATGCATTTAGACGTAGAGGAATACGGCTTCATAATACTGAAAACTGGACATACCGCCAACTTCTTGCAGCTTCGGACATCGCAACTATTCTTCCCCATTCTACCTTGTCGCTCCATGCTATTAAATTAGGAAAGCCTACTCTGCACGTTACCAATGATAAAAATGGAGCAGCGGGGGAACAAGTACCTGTCAGACGAGGAGCTAGCCCACTCGTTTTCCCTTCTGAGTTTTGGGATGTTACCTATCCGCTCTTGGACGTCGTAAGCCCTGAAAGAGCTGAGTTGTTAGATACGATGGACAGGCTCTATCGAGCCAAAGGTGGCAGTGCCGCTCGGGTCGCTGCTTCAATGGGAAGAATGGCAGGTGCTTTGGTTGTTGAAAGAGCCGCGTAGCTAGTCTACGGCAACGCGCCGAACATCAGGGCTTAGTGAAGCAAGAAGATCGTAGTTAAATAGCTCGTAGGTTTTTGCTATGTTATCTACCGCGTTTGCGTCACTAGGATTATTACTGTAGATAACCACTTCACTTCCGGCTTGTGCATCCGCGTTTTCTAAATTAATCATTGTATGGTTCATGCAAACCCGGCCGACAATTGGCGCAAACGATTCGTTAGTCTTAACGATACCTTTATTACTTAGTGCCCGATCTATCCCTTCATAGTAGCCAAGTGGCAAAACGCCAATTTTCATTTTGTATGGCGCTGTAAAGGTGTAGTTATAGCTAACTTTATCGCCTTTTTCGAGCTCGATTACTTTCGTGATGGTACTTGTAAATTTAAGGGCTGGTTGCAATCCGGCATGTAATTTTTCGTATAGGGCGTGCGTTGGAGCAAATGGATTAATGCCGTATGTGCCGATGCCTACTCGGACTGCGTTAGCGTATTTGGATTTTGCCTTTAGACTGCCGGCAGTTTGCGCGACATGAAACATTGTCGGGTTAGCGCCTGCCGCTTTGACTGTTTCAACGCAGGCGTCAAATATTGCGACGGCTTGGTTGACCGTATCAGGCTCGTCGCCGTCGCTGTCAGCGAGGTGGCTCATAACACCCTCAAGTTCAAGGTTTTTGTAGCTTAGGATTAATTTAGTTAAGCCGGCAATTTCTTTTGGCTTTGCGCCGTAACGGTTCATGCCCGAATTGCATTCCAGGTGGACTTTTATTTTCTTACCAGTTTGGCCAAGAGCTTGGATTACCACTTCGTTATCGACGACAAATGTAAAATTATCATATTTTAGGCGGGCAAAATTTTCTGGTAGGACCGCGCCCATTATGAGTACCGGCTGGTTGCTCACCTCGCGTATCTTTAGTGCTTCGAAGTACCCGTCAACGGCAATGTAGGGCACTGTTTTCTTTTTCAAAATTTTAGCGACAAGCTGGATGCCATGCCCGTACGCGTTCCCTTTTAGGACGGGGATAACGTTTTTACTGGTGAGCCGTTCGAACAATCCGACGTTATGTATTATTGCCGAACGGGATACCTCAACGCGGTTAAGCGCGACGTATTCTTTTTCGAATTTTTTGCGTAAGGCGGAGATATTCGTTTGAAGAGACATATGCTCATTTTAACAGATTTAAGGCTGGGTAAGGCTCGTCAGAATACCCGTAAGGGCTTTAGTGGGGCGCATTTTGTCATCCCATAAGAAGTCGTGTCCGTAGTTTACGACACCTTCGTCTTTGAACATGTCGTAACGGTCTGAGACGCCCCATGTTGTCCATGATTTACAGCTAGGTTCGCTTATGCACGCGGCAAATACGTTTTGGTACTGCTTCGCCTGTGTCGCGGTGCCGTCATCATCGTACGCGTCCATTTCTGAAATACGGGATTCCAGGCCGAGTTTGGCAAGTTGTTG
>DATHGB010000014.1 GCA_035317825.1 Candidatus Saccharimonadales bacterium
TTCGACAGCTTCTTTTTTGTGGAGGCCGAGTTCAATCTCACGGTGGCAGTTGGCGCAAACAAGGATACATTTCTTAAGCTCGGCTTCGATTGATACCTATGAACGCGAAAAACCACCACTGTTAATAGCGAATGATTTTAAAAGTGAATCGATATGATGAAAATCCAGAACACCGAGATGTTTATCGATATACAGGATTAGCTCTCTTGCATATATTCGGTGACGGTTATAACAATCTCCTTAACGATCGGGCTGCAGTTTTTGAAGCCAATTAAGTCGAGGCAATCGGTTCCGTATTTTCTCATGACATCACTGACAAGAGCATGTATAAATGACTGCGTTGCACCAGTGACACCCTCGAAATCCAAAATTATTTCTTTTCCATCCTTAACTGCCGGCATGATATTTTTGAGTCTAACATCTCTCGCAACATCCTTATTCTCTGCGAAAGTGCCCGCAATTTTTACTATATGTATGATTTTCATAGTGATAGATTACCCTTTTACATAAACCGAGGTCTTTTATATTTAATTTTCTTTCGCTCTTTCAATGCTTCCGTGTAAGCATTTCGGATAACCGATAGAAGGGTAGTAAGTTCCAGTGTTTGATCTAATGATATATCTATGCCAACAAGGGTTCCTGGAAAATTTGGCGCGCTGTTGGTTTCGGCGTGTCTATCGTTACTAGGGTTAGCGCGCAATCGGGGGAAACCTTTTGTGCGCTTATCGCGTTTCGTTAGTTTATATAAAGCAGTTCCGCTGTACACTACGAAATAATCCCTCGCGACCATTGCCATGGATTTAATAAAGAACAATCCCGCTCCGGCATTGGTTTCGGTCCCACCTTCACGTTTAGTTGTTCCGGTGATTCCGGGGGTTAGAGCCAGCTTTATAGCATCGATATCAGTTCTTGCGGGCCATGAATGATGAATTGTTTTCCAAATTCCGACGCCCGCGTCACATATGCCAAGCCTGACCATGTTTGCTTTAGGGTAGTACTGTGCTGCAACAAAAGCACCATCTTTGGATAATGAATGTTCCAAAACATTTCGTACTAACTCACCAACCATATACTTGATTGCATCCGCTTGGGTAGGTTCGAGGTGTAGCAGAGGGATCATCTCGGTAATAAATTTTGTTTGTTCTTCTTGAGTGCGTATTTGGGTCAAAGGTATGAATTTTCCGGCTGACTCATGTTCTGCAATTGTGTATGGAGAGTCCTTCTTGAGTACCTCAAATAGGCGCATACGAGCTAAATAGTGTCCTGAGGCAGCTGTAATGGCATCAATTTTTATGTTGTCAGGGCCAACTCGGTGTCCAAGTGCGGCAATCATTGTCAGAACGACAGGATGGACGCTGATCCACTTGTCATGGGTCGATATCTCCAGTTTATCAGGTTCGGACGGGTCGAAAGACTGGAGGAACGACTCAAAATTACGTAGATAATCGCCAAATGATAGATGGATCTTCATGACTACTATTGTATCGGTAGAGCGTGTTTTTGTAAATACACGCTCGAGAGAAAGAATATTTATGTGTATTTTCTCTCGAACGTGAAAAAGTCAATTCACGTTCTACCGAAATAGAATGATTGGCATAAGACTCCCTCCAGCGTGTATTTTCCAATTCACGTTCTACGGAAAGGCCATCGCTGTTGTTACCGTGCTTATATTCTCATGTGCCAAGGTTTTCTTATGGAATATTTAATCTTAGCTATTTTCGAGCTTATATCATAATAGAGCAGGTTCTTTTTGACCGCATTGCTTAAAACTGCACTGGGTCAAAGAAAAAGCCTGTCTACGGGGGCGAATGAGAGTTTCTTGTACACTCGATGGCGCTGTTTGAGCTGCCGATCCAGAAAAGGGATACTTTTATCGTGGTAGTCGACCAACACTTTTGGACTGCATGGCTATAACTTTCCGTGCTGCTCGTCCGGCTCTGTTGTGACTTCCTCGAGAGGATAAATCGTATACCCGGAATCTTTGTTCGCCGTATCGTACAGGGATGCATCAATACCATCGTCTTTGAAGCCGACACCATATTGGTGCGAACCAAAGAAATCATCAAGGAACAGGGCTAGCTGCGGTTTGCCGGTTTTTGG
This sequence comes from Candidatus Saccharimonadales bacterium, assembly GCA_035317825.1. Taxonomy (NCBI): domain Bacteria; phylum Candidatus Saccharimonadota; class Candidatus Saccharimonadia; order Saccharimonadales (SeqCode); species Saccharimonadales bacterium (SeqCode). The sequence continues at coordinate 2,101 of DATHGB010000014.1, forward strand.
ATTGATTGCCTTATCTACGAAGGTGCTCATAGCTGAGCTCCCTCGGTAAGGTGTTGTGCCATCCGTACTAATACACTCAACTTTTTAGTTCTCATGACTTACCCAATGCCCGGTCTTGTCCGAACCTACCCGGGATATAAGTCCGCGATCTTTTAAGCTGGCGAATGTACGCTGTACGGTCTTCGACGTTTTACTAATTTTATCAGCAATCTCTTGATAGGTAGCGTATGGATTGCTCATAATCGCCGCGAGTACTGCTTGCTCGGTTTTACCCAAAGGGGCATCGAGGGACTTTCCTACCACGCCTTGGTTATTCTTGAACTCCGCCACCGCTTTGGCCAGCGCTGTCAGCATAAACTCGGCAAAGATGGCGCTGTCGTTTTCTTTGGTCGAACGCTGGATTGCCGTGTAGTATTCCTCCTGCCGTTTCGCGATAATCGTCTCGACCGGTAACCATCCAAATACCGAATTTTCTTGGTATAGAAGCAGGGTTTGCCACATTCGCCCCATCCTACCATTGCCATCGGCGAACGGATGGATGAATTCAAATTCGTAATGAAAGATACAAGATTTTATTATTTGCGGCAAGTCGCTATCCTTCACCCACTCCAGTAATTGCTCGACAAGTAGCGGGACTTGTTCTGCCGGTGGGGCTACATGGATTGGAGCATCACCGGCAAACACGCCTACGCCGTGGCTTCGGAATGTGCCGGATTCTTTAACAGTGTCCTTGGTTATTAGCCCATGCTCGTATAGTAAGTCTTTAACACTGTATGGATTACATTCGAGCAGCTGATTGTATGCTTCGATGGCGCTTTTAACTTCTTGGATATCGTGGGCTGGGCCAACGACAGGCTTGCCATCTATGACATCGGCGACCTGCTCAAAGCTTAGCGTGTTTGCCTCTATGTATAGTGACGAGCGGATGGTCTTAATACGGTTTTCGCGACGAAGGCGAGGTGTAAGGACCTGCTCACGGATAATGTTAATCCGCTCTAAATCCTGAGCGATTTTATAGACCAGACTGGTTATTACTGGCGTTATTTTATAAACGGGCGAGTAGTCCTTCATGTATACTTGTATTATACCATGCTTTGCGTCCAGTGTCCTTGTAAATGTCCGTGTAAGTGACCTTGTATCTTCGCGTACTATCTGACAATTAACAGGTATAAGCAAAAGTAAGGCGAGCCTAAAATCAAGCGGTTATTCGCTAGTTCGAGCCCAGCTGCCGGAGCCAAATTCGAAGTACGTCCAATACGGGCATTGAAAGAACGGTTTTCGAACCGTTCTTTTGATATAGTTAAGTAGTGAATGAAGGAATTTTTAAGCTCAGAGAAATATCGTTCATTGGAAGCTAGTATTTCGTAGTTCGCTTACAACCTCGAGCCAATGATTGACTATTTGAAACTATTATGTTATTGTTTAAACAGATTAAATCAATAAAACAAAAAGATGACTACAACAGAACAAACCCACTCTCTAGATCCGTCACTCCACACTGGAAACCTACAAGCTCACGAAGGGGAGCTGCACGAAGTGATGAGTCGTATAGTGCCTATATTTGAACTCTCTGATGAAGAATTTGAAGAAGCACTACCTGAATTTGTGGCAGAGCGGATGACGGAACTCGCAGATGGTGCTAGTACAGAAGTCATGACAGCCCAGACGAAAGGCACGGAAGAATTCATTGTACCTGAACGTCCGCAGCAGATCATGGGAATTATGACTAAACCATTTTTGATGGATGACCCTGAACTATATATAAAGTTAATTGAATGGACACGAAAACAGTACCGTGACCTCCAAGCTGCTAACCCAGGCTTTGATGAAGAGAAAAAATACGTAAATGCCGCAATACGCGGAACACAAGTCGGCCAGTGGGCATACTTTGGGTCATACGCCGGTAGCATGAAAAAACTTATTCAAGCATCTGCAGATATCATAAGCGACGAAGGGGATATATCTCCTTATGTTTCAATTGCAGAGATAGGTGGAGGCGCGGTCTGTCACCAGAGGGCTGCAGCGGTCCATAATACACTTCGCATTCTTGGGATTGACTCAAAGTTTGCGACAGGCACCCTATCCCAAGTGGTCGAAGGGGTACCTGGTGAATCTGAACTTCACGCGTATGTCGTAATTAGTCGTAATGGAAAGCGAATTCTCTATGATCCTACTAATCCGGTTGCGTATAAAAAAGAGGGAGAGACAGTAACTTGGCTAGCGCCAAAATTAACTGAGATACCCGCGGATACTCATGAGCTTGATGTTGAACTGCCGGAAGTTACTATCACGTCGGACGGAGCTCAGGAAAACCAATTAGCACACCATCTGCGTTATACATTTAATTAACGGAGTCTCTTAGAGACGTGTTACGTTTCGTAGTTCGTTCACAACTTCGAGCCACGAAAAAAGTCTTAGTTTTTAGCTAGGACTTTTTTCTTTGTTATAATACCATCATGAAAAATGATGTACTCGAATGGTTGCAGAAATGGTACCTATCTCAAGCTGATGGTGAATGGGAGCACGAACACGGTATAAAAATCGACACCAAATGTAGTTCTCGATAGGATCACAGACAATTGGAAATCGCTTAACGAGACTGAGAAGAAAATAATAAATCATTTACTAAATAACTTTATATGTACTGTACCTCAATTGATCGAAAAGATCGACATAAGTGAAACGGCGATACGCTCGAACCTTGCGCAACTTGTAGAGCTTGAAATATTAGAGCGTCATAGCGAG